>JASHPP010000672.1 GCA_030038035.1 Trebonia sp. | reverse complement strand
AAAATCAATGATGTGAGATAGAAAACCACCAAATAAGGTGGTTTTCTATCCCACATAATGAAGAGGCTCTTCCGCCGCCAGCCGCCAGCCGCCAGCCGCGAGCGGGCGGCCGGGCGGGCTGCGGCGGGCGGGAGCCGCGACGGTCAGCCGCACCGCGAAAGCCGCGCCGCGAACGCCGCCGCCGCCGCTCCCGGGTCCGCAGCCTCGGTGATCGCGCGGACCACCACGACCCGGGTCGCCCCCGCGTCGAGCACCTGATCGAGCCGCGACAGGCTGATCCCGCCGATCGCGAACCACGGCCGCGAAACGCCCGCAGACGCCACGTAGGACAACAGGTCAAGCCCGGTGGCAGGCCGCCCCGGCTTGGTCGGCGTCGTCCACACCGGCCCGGCGCAGAAGTAGTCCACCCCCTCCTCAATCGAAGCCGCCGAAGACTGCGCGGGACTGTGGCTGCTGCGCCCGATCAGCGGCCCCGGCCCCAGGATCTGCCGCGCCACCGGCACCGGCAGGTCGTCCTGCCCCAGGTGCAGCACGTCCGCCCCGGCGGCCAAGGCGACGTCCGCCCGGTCGTTCACCGCCAGCAGCGCGCCGTGCCGTCGGCACGCGTCGACGAACACCGAGAGCAGGGCAAGCTCCTCGCCCGCCTCAAGGCCCTTCTCCCGCAGCTGGATGATGTCCACCCCGCCGGCCAGCACCGCGTCAAGGAACGGGACCAGGTCACCAGACGCACGCCGCCCGTCGGTGCACAGGTACAGCCGGGAGGCCGCCAGCCGCTCCCGCAGATCCGTCATGGAGCCAATGGAACCACGAGCTACACTGGCGTGAACAACCACGGGAGCCTGTAAGGGCTGAGAGGGAGGCACTCGCGCCTCCGACCGTCGAACCTGATCCGGGTAATGCCGGCGAAGGGAGAGAATGTGGACGCTGATGTCGTCATCGTGGGCGGTGGCGTGATCGGCGCGGCGATCGCCTGGCGCGCCGCCCGCGAGGGCCTGACCGTGACGCTGATTGACCCAGGTGACGACCGCGACAAGGCGAGCCTGGTCGCGGCGGGGATGCTGGGCCCGGTGTCGGAAAGCGTGTTCGGGGAGCGCGACCTGCTCAACCTCAACCTGCTGGCCATCAGCCGGTTTCCCGGCTTCAGCGAGGAGCTGGAACAAGCCACCGGCTGGCAGACCGGGCTGCGCACCGAGGGCACCCTCGCGGTCGCCTACGACAGCGGCGACCTGGCCGCGCTCAAGCGGCTGACCGCCTTCCGCCACTCGATCGGCCTGCAGGCGCAAGAGCTCGACGGCAGGCAGTGCCGTCAACTCGAGCCGTTCCTCGCGCCCGGCACCCGCGGTGGCGTGCTCGCGACCGGCGACCTGTCCGTCGACAACCGCCGCTACCTGGCCGCCCTCAAGGAGGCCGCGCGCGCCGCCGGCGTCCGCACCATCCAGGGCACCGCGACGACGGTGGCGGAGCGCGGCGTGACCGTAGCGGGCACGGGCGCCAGGCTGGAGGCCGCGCAGGTCGTCGTCGCCGCCGGCTGGGCGATCAGCAAGATCGCCGGCGTCCCCGACCCGGTCCGCAAGGCGGTCCGCCCGGTGAAGGGCCAGATCCTGCGGCTGCGCCATCCGCGCGCCGTGCCGCCCGTGGCCACGCACACGATCCGCGCCATCGTCCAGGGCCGCGACGTCTACATCGTGCCCCGCGCCGACGGCGAGGTGGTCGTCGGCGCCACGCAGGAGGAGCGCGACGACAGGGACGCGACCGTCGGCGCCGTGCATGACCTGCTCCGCGACGCCACGACCGCCCTCCCGGCGCTCAGCGAGCTCATCCTGGCCGAAATCTCCGTGGGCCTGCGCCCCGGCACCCAGGACAACGGCCCGATCGTCGGCCGCACGGACACGGCTGGCCCCATCGTCGCCACCGGCCACTTCCGCAACGGGATCCTGCTCTCCGCGGCCACGGCCGACGCGGTGACCGCCCTCCTCACGCACAGGCAACCGCGCGACGAATGGCTCCCGTTCACGCCGGGGAGGTTCGGGTGACCGTCACGCTGAACGGCGAGCCCCGCGAGGTCACGCCTGGCACGACCGTCGCGCAGCTGGTCAGCCAGCTCACCGACCAGCCGACGGGTGTCGCCGCCGCGCTCAACGGCGAGGTGCTGCCCCGCCGCACCTGGGCCGGCACGCCGCTCGCGGACCGCGACCAGGTTGAGGTCGTGACCGCCGTGCAGGGAGGCTAAAGAGATGATTATCCCGAACGAAGCGCTGGTCCCCCCGAACGGTCACGCCGCCTCCCACATGGACCAGACGTGGACGCTCGGCGGCCGGACGCTCACCTCCCGGCTGATCGTCGGCACCGGGGGAGCGCAGAGCCTCGACGTGCTGCGCAAGGTGCTGACTGCCTCGGGGACGCAGCTGACCACGGTCGCCATGCGCCGGGTCACCGCCGCCGGGGAGGGCTCGCTGCTCGGCATGATCCGGCAGGCCGGCGTCGAGGTCCTGCCGAACACGGCAGGCTGCCACACCGCGACCGAGGCCCTCCTCGTCGCCCGGCTGGCCCGCGAGGCGCTCGGCACCGACCTGGTCAAGCTCGAGGTCGTCGCGGACGACATCACGCTGCTGCCTGACCCCGAGGAGCTGATCGACGCGGCGCGCACGCTCGTCGCCGACGGGTTCACCGTGCTGCCCTACACCAACGACGACCCGGTGCTCGCGCTGCGCCTTGAGCAGGCCGGCTGCGCGGCGGTGATGCCGCTCGGCGCGCCGATCGGGTCGGGGCTTGGCATCAGGAACCCGCACAACATCGCGATGATCGTCGAGCGGGCCGGCGTGCCCGTGATCCTCGACGCGGGGATCGGCACCGCGAGCGAGGCGGCGCTGGCGATGGAGCTCGGCTGCGACGGCGTGCTGATCGCGTCGGCGATCACCCGGGCGGCCGACCCGGAGCAGATGGCGGTGGCGATGCGGCTGGCCATCGAGGCCGGCCGGGCCGCTTACGGCGCCGGGCGCATCCCGCGCCGCTGGCACGCCGTCGCGTCAAGCCCGGCGGTGGGACTGCCGGTATGACCGGTATGACCGGAATGAGCGCCATCCCCCGGGTGCTGACGATCGCCTCGTCCGACTCAGGCGGCGGGGCCGGGATTCAGGCCGACCTGAAGGCGTTCGCGCGCTGCGGAGCGCACGGGATGTCGGCGATCGTCGCCCTCACCGCGCAGAACACCCTTGGCGTGACGGCGATCGCTGAGCAGTCGCCCGGGTTCGTTCGGGAGCAAATAAGGGCCGTACTTGACGACATCGGTGCCGATGCCGCCAAGACCGGCATGCTGTTTTCCACCCCGCTGATCGAGGCGGTCGCGGACGAGCTGGCCGGACGGGGGCTGCCGCTCGTGGTGGACCCGGTGATGGTGGCGAGTTCTGGCGCCCGGCTGCTGCTGGCTGACGCGGTGGGGGCGCTCGTGGAGCGGCTGTTCCCGCTGGCCACGGTCGTGACGCCCAACCTGCCCGAAGCCCAGGCGCTCACCCGCCTGGACACCCAGGACCGGCGGGTGCTGACCGAGCGGCTGGTCGCGATCGGCGCGGGCGCGGCGCTTGTCACAGGCGGGCACGGCGCCGAGCCGGTGGACCACCTCTTCGACGGGCGCGAGCACGTGCGCATCCCCGTGCCGCGCTATGAGGTGTCGGCGACGCACGGCGCGGGCTGCACGCACTCGGCGGCCCTGGCGGCGGCCCTGGCCGCCGGGCTGTCGCTGCCCGACGCCGCGCGGCAGGCGGCCGCGGTCGCCGCGGACGCGGTCGCGCACGGCCTTGCCTGTCTAGGCGGCGGCGACGGCCCCGTGCACGTCTTGCACGGTTTGGGCGCCTGCTATCCGGAGATCGTTGCGTCCAGGAGTGCCTGAGCAGGCTTTCAGGAGACTTCCAGGCCAGCCGCCTATGTTCGGAGGCTAAGGCGACAGGCTAAACGCATGGAGGCTGGAAACCGTGCCGGACAAAGTGACCATCTCGCACCGTGGCGCGAAGTATGAGATCGGACGGGGAAAGCGGTGCTTCGGCATCTGGGTCATCGGCGCGCCGCCGTCTGACCCGATCGACCGCTGGCCGGAGACCCGTGAAGGCTGGGCGCAGGCCTGGGCGCGCTTTGTGGCCATCGAAAGGCCCGGGTCGATCGAAGCCGTCGACACGCCGCGCACCGGCTTGCGACTGCCAGGCATCAGGCTGAAGCGGGATCGCACGGCCGGCCCGGATAGCCCGGCTGGCCCGGCGGTCGCGGGTGCGGTGGCCGGCCGCAGGAAGCCGGCCCGCGCCACGGCCGCCGCCTTGCTGCTCGGCCTTGGCGTCGTGCTCGGGATCATCGGCCTGTTCCCCGGGTACATCGGGACGCAGAGCCTGGCCTCGCAGTCCTACCAGTTCGTCCCGCATCTGCTCTACCTCGTCGGCTGGGCGGCCAGCGCCGTGCTGATCGTGGTGGGCGCCAGCAGGGCGCGGTCGGCCGCCGGCGCGGTGCGGGCCGAACCGCTGCGCCTGGGGGCCCTGCTTGGCACCGGGCTGAGCGCGGTCACGTTCGGGCTGTTCCTCGCCGACCTCGGCGAGGTGATCGCGGGCGGCGGCTCGAGCCTGCTGGGCACCGGCATCGTGCTGAGCCTGGTCGGCTGGCTGGCGTGCGCCGCCGGGTCGGTGCTCGCGCTCACCGCGCGGCCGT
>JASHPP010000671.1 GCA_030038035.1 Trebonia sp. | reverse complement strand
CGGCCTGGTGCCCGTTGCCAGGCGGCACGGGATGGTGGCAGGCCACCAGCCGCCCGCCCGCCGTCGGCTCGAGCGCCGGGGCCTGGTCCGCGCAGACCGCCGACGAGCGCGGGCACCTGGGCGCGAAAGCGCATCCGGTCCGCTGGGCGGACGGCGCCGGCGGTGCGCCCGGTATCTGGAACAGCGGCGTGCCGGGCCGGCCCGTCCGCAGGTCGCGCCGCGTGCGCAGCAGGCCCGCGGTATAGGGATGACTGGGGTGATCGAAGATCGCGTGCACCGGGCCCTGCTCCACGATCCGGCCGGCGTACATGACCGCGACCCAGTCGGCGAGTTCGGCCACCACGCCCATGTCGTGGGTGATCCACAAGATCCCGGCGCCGGTCTCCGCCTTCAGGACGCCGAGCAGGGCGAGGATCTCCGCCTGGGTGGACACGTCAAGCGCCGTGGTCGACTCGTCCGCGATCAGCAGCGGCGGCGACAGCGCCACCGCCATCGCGATCATCACCCGCTGCCGCATGCCACCGGAAAGCTGGTGCGGGTACCGGCCGGCGACCAGCTCCGGCCGGTCGATCCGCACCCGCGCCAGCTCGTGCACCGCCTGCGCCATGGCCTGCTGGCCGGACATCCCGCGGTGCACCCGGAACAGCTCGCCGATCTGCTTGCCCACCGGCCGCACCGGGTTGAGCGCGGCCATCGCGTCCTGCGCGATATAGCCGAGCAGGCCGGCCCGCCTGGACCGGAACTCCCGCCCGCTCATCGCGGAGGCGTCGCAGCCCGCGATCGCGACCCGGCCGGTCACCGCCGCCGGGGGGGCGAGCAGCCTTGCGACGCCGAGCGCGAGCGAGCTCTTCCCGCTGCTGGTCTCCCCGATCAGCGCGACGGCCTGGCCGGGGGCGACGCGCAGGCTGGCGCCGTCCACCGCGAGCAGTTCGCCGTAGCGCACCCGCAGGTCATCGACCTCGAGCGCCGCGCAGGCCGGCCTGTCGTCTATGGCGGTCATGCCGGATCCTCTCTGGTCCGCGGGTCAACGAACATCCGCAGCAGGTCGGCGAGCAGGTTGAAGACGACCACCGCCACCGCGCCGACGAGCACGGTGCCCATCACCACCGGCCGGTCCAGGTTCTGCAGCGATTCGACGGCGAGCAGCCCGATCCCCGGCCAGCCGAACACCACCTCCACGGTCACCACGCCTGACAGGTAGGAGCCCAGGTCCATGCCGATCATCGTGAGCACGGGGGACAGCACGTTGCGCAGCACGTGATGGCGCAGGATGTGGCGGTCGGTCAGCCCCTTGGCGACCGCGGTCCGCACGTACGCCGACGACAGGGAGTCAGCCATCTGGTCGGCCACGATCTGCGCGTACCACGGCGCCCCGACCAGGCCCAGGGTCAGCGCGGGCAGCACGATCTCGGCCGGGCCCGCCCCGCCGGTGACCGGCGCCATGTGCAGCCGGAACCCGAAGACGAGCAGCAGGATCAGGCCGACCACGAACTGCGGCATGGCCAGCAGGGTCAGGTTCACCGTGCTCACCGCGGCGCGCACCCGGGGGTAGAGCGTGGCCAGCAGGCCAAGTGAGCCGCCGATGACGACCTCGGCGACCACCCCGGCCAGGGCCAGCCAGCCGGTGGTGACGAGCCGCGGCGCGATCAGGCTGATCACGCTCTGCCGCTGCACGTAGGAGGTGCCGAGGTTGCCGCGGAACAGGTTGGCGAAGTACTCGGCGAACTGGACTATCAGCGGCTCGTTCAGGTGCAGCTGGATCCGGATGTTCTCGAGCACGGCCGCGCTCTGCGCCCGCGGGGCGAGCGCGCGCGCCGGGTCGCCGGGCACGACGAATTCGGCCAGGAAGCACAGCACGGCCACGCCGAGCACGGCGATCAGCCCGTAGCCGAGGCGGCGGATCAGCGACCGAGCCATGACACCCTCGCAAGGTCGGGGTTGCGCGCCTTCAGGCCCTCGCCGATCAGCAGGAACGACAGCGTGAGCAGCAAGATCGCGACGGCGGGCACAAGCAGCAGGTGCGGCGCGTAGCTGAGCGCGTCCTGGCCGTCGGAGATCATGTTGCCGAGCGAGGCCGTGGGCGGGTTGATTCCCGCTCCCAGGTAGGACAGCGTCGCCTCGAACACCACCGCGGACGCCGCGTTCAGCGGGGAGTAGGCGGCGAGCAGCGGGAACATGTGCGGTGCCAGGTGCCGCCTGACCACCGATACCCCGCCCGCGCCCATCGCCTCGCCGGACTCGACGAATCCCCTGTGCCGCAGCCGCAGCGCCTCGCCGTAGACCAGCCGGGCCGGGTAGGCCCAGAACAGCGCGGTGATGATCACGATCACCCGGGTCAGCCCCGCGGGCATCAGCCCGGCGATGACCAGGGCGGCCAGCGTGTACGGCAGGGCCAGGCCGATGTCGGTGACCCGCATCAGGACCGCTTCGAGCGGGCCGCCGAAGAACCCGGCGAGCAGGCCGACCGCGGCGCCGATCGCGATGCTGGTCACGTTGGAGACCAGCGCCACGATCACCGACGTCCTGATCCCGAAGGCCAGCCGGGCCAGCTCGCTGCGCCCGAGCTGGTCGGTGCCGAGCGGGTGCGCCCAGCTCATCCCGAGCGGCAGGCCGGTCGGGGACAGGCCGTTGATCAGGTCCTGGTGCAGCGGGTCGCCGAACACCGGCGCGGCGATCGCGATCCCCACGAAGACGGCGAGCAGCGCGCTGCCCGCGATCAGCGCGGCGGGCCAGCGGGCGGCCCGCCGGACGCGGACCCGGGTCGCGGGTTTCGCCGGGGCGGCGGCCATCGCGGCCATCGCTACACCCACATCCGGTCGTAGTAGCTGTAGGTCTCGCCGCGGTACTGGTAGTTGTGGATCCGCGGGCCGACCCCGGCCAGCCAGAGCGCGGACTCAAGGAACACGAACGGCGCGTCCTCGCCGATGATCTGCTGTATCTGGGCGTACAGCCTGTTCCGCGCGGTCTCGTCGAAGGTCCGCCTGGCCTCGGCGGCCAGGGCGTCCACCTGCGGGTTGGAATACTGGTTGTAGTTGGACGACGCCCCGGTGACGTACAGGGCGTCCACCTCGTCGGCCGGGGTCGGCTGCACCTCATACCAGTCATCGGTGTCGAGCTGCAGGTGGGTGCCGCCGCTCTGGGCGGCCTCCTCCAGGCTGAGCAGGGCGTTGGCCGAGACCTGGTTCAGCGAGATCTGCACGCCGACCTCGGCGAGCTGGGCCTGCACGATCTGGGCGATCGTCGGGTAGGGGTCGTCGGCGTTCACCGTGAGCGTCGCGGAGAAGCCCTTCGGGTAGCCGGCCTGCGCCAGCAGCTGGCGGGCCTTGGCCGGGTCGTAACCGTAGGGGGTGAAGACCGGCGTGAAGTCGTCGATCTGGGCCGGGAACGGGGCGCCCCACGGCGCGAACGTGCCGTAGGTCACCCGGCCGATCGCCGCCCTGTCGACCGCCCAGTTCAGCGCCTGGCGTACCTGCTGGTTATTGAACGGCGCCTGGTCCAGGTAGATCGTCAGCCACAGGTTCCCCGGCGAGGGCCGCTCCTGGGTCAGCGCCGCCAGGCTCGGCGTGGCCAGCACGTGCGCCGCCTGCGACGACGGGATCCCCGGGCCGAGCAGGTCGACCGCGCCGTTCTGCAGCTGCAGCAGCTGCACGTTCGGGTCCACGCCCCAGCGGTAGGTCACCGCGTCCAGGTA
>JASHPP010000670.1 GCA_030038035.1 Trebonia sp. | reverse complement strand
GTCACCGCGGCCTCGAGCACGACCGCGAGGTCGGTCAGCGACCCGTCCTCGACCGGCACCCGGACCGCCACGCCGTCGAGGCGGCCCTGCAGGGCGGGGATCACCTCACCGGTCGCCCGCGCCGCGCCGGTGGTCGTCGGCACGATGTTGACCGCCGCCGACCGGGCGCGCCGCAGGTCCTTGTGCGGCGCGTCGAGCAGCATCTGGTCGCCCGTGTAGGCGTGCACGGTGGTCATGAACCCGCGCTCGATCCCGAACGCGTCGTGCAGCACCTTCGCCATCGGCGCCACGCAGTTCGTGGTGCACGAGGCGTTGGAGATCACCTCGTGGCGCACGGGATCGTAGATGTCGTCGTTGACGCCCATCACGATGGTCGCGTCCACGGCGCCCTTGGCCGGCGCGGAGATGAGAACCTTCTTCGCGCCGCCCTTGAGGTGCACGGCCGCCTGGTCCCGGGTACGGAATTTGCCGGTCGACTCGATCACGACGTCCGCGCCGAACATCCCCCAGTCGATCTCCGCGGGGTCGCGCGACGCGAACACCGGAACGTCGCGCCCGTCGATGCTGATCGCGCCCGCGCTGTGCCCGATCACCCGGCGCAGCCGCCCGTAGGTGGAGTCGAACTGCAGCAGGTGCGCGAGCGTGGCGGCGTCGGTGATGTCGTTGACCGCGACGACCTCCAGGTCGGTGCGCTGCAGCGCGTAGCGCGTGAACGCCCGCCCGACCCGGCCGAATCCGTTGATTCCTACCCTTGTGACCATCGCTGATCCTTTCTCAGCTGGACAAAAACATCTTTTCCCCGAACGAACCGTGCCGACTGGCGAAGCTCTCGATGCTCTGTCCGGGGTACTTGACCAGGATTTCCTGGAGCTTGCTGACGAACTTCAGTGACTCGTCGTGCCCGCGCTGCCAGACGTTGCGGCCGAAGATCAGCCCGGTCGCGCCCGCTTCGGCGGACTGCCTGGCCTTGTCGAGCATGGCGTCGTCCCCGGCGCGCTCACCCCCGGAGACCAGCACGAGCGTCCGGTTGGCCGACCGGACCACCGCGTCCATGGCCTGCTGGGCGGAGAAGTCCGTGTCGTAGGCGGCGGGGACGCCGGACCGCTTCTCCGGGTGCGGGAAGTTCACCTTCACCATGTCGGCGCCCAGTTCGCTGGCGACCCGGGCCGCGTAGTCCACCGCGTAGAAGGAGTCCTTCCCGCCCTTGGCCTCGATCGCCGCGCCCCGCGGGTAGGCCCACACGATCAGCGGCATGCCGAGCCTGCTCGCGTCCTCGCGGATCCGCAGGTACTGGCCGATGTCCGCCGCCTGCGCGGGAGACCCGACGTAGAGCGTGTAGCCGACCGCGACGGCGCCCAGCCGCACCGCGTCCGCGACGGTGGCGGTCACCGGGGACAGCGCCTCGGCGTCCGACGGTATCTCGGTCTTGCCGTTTAGCTTGAGGATCAGCGGGACCTCGCCTGCGAAGTCCCAGCAGAACTTCTCGGCCAGGCCGACGTGCAAGACGACGCCGTTGAAGCCGCCCTCGACGGCGAGCCTGGCGATGTAGCCGGGGTCGGTGGCGTCCGGGTTGGCGAAGAAGTCACGCGGCCCGTGCTCGAGGCCCTGGTCGTACGGGAGGAAGAGGCCTGTGCCGTTGCACAGCCCGTGCTGGAACAGAATCCGGAACAGCCGGGCCTTCTTGCCGGCGTTCAGGGCGAGGTCGCTGATGGTAGGACGAACGTTCACGACTCCAGTTCAGCCCGGTATGGCCTGTGACGGTACGGGCGAACCGGTCCCTGTCGCCGGGACGAAGGTCCCTGTGCAACCGGCTCGGCCCGAACCGCGGGGATTGGCGGTGGGGCCCCCAGCGCCAGTCCTATTGGTGGTGGGGCCCCCTGCGCCAATCACGGATGGGGCGCGGCAAGGGGTGGTGGGACCGGTGGGGCGGAGAGAGTCGCGAGTGGCAAGGCGGCGGTTGGCGGCACGCAGCCGAGCGCTCACTGATCAGGGAAGGTCAACCGGCTTGCGCGCTCGGCGCGACAGGCTCATCGCGCCGTGAGCGTGATGACCGACCAGCCGTACTCGCGCGCCGCGCGCTTGAGCTCGAGCACGGTCGGCTGGTGCCCGTCAGGCCCCGCGATGCCCAGGTTACGGCTCGCCTTGAGCCAGCCGAGGCGGCTGATGACCTCCTGGTAGGCAACCGCCACGGCGGCCGGGTCCTCCTCGAGCATGGCGCGCATGGGGTGCCGTCGGCCGCGCAGCGTCACCTCCACGTCGGCCCCGCCGCGAAGGTTCACCCGCCAGTGAGCGCTGGTGACGACCGTCAGCCGCCCGTCGATGTCGACGTAGTTGACCGGAATGTCGTACTGGCGGCCGGTCAGGCGGCCGGTGATGTGCAGCACGAGGACCGCGTGATCCATCAGCCCGTGCAGCTGCGAGCCCAGCAGCAGGCGCACGAATGGGTTGCCCATCTTGACGAGCGTGCGCGGCGGCACCACTTGGTGGACGGGAGTTTGCTTCGCAGGGCTGGTCATCTGGAGTCACCTCCCAGTTACCAGCCTGCCGCCGTTCCGCCGTCGCGCCAGGGGCGTTGGTCACCAATCCGGGCGTCAGCTCCAGGACGTTCCGTTCCAGTGGACGACGAGGGTCGAGGCGTAGTCGGTGGTCCCTACCGCCCAGATGTCGGTCCGGGAGACGGCGGCGCCGGCCTCCAGCTGGTTGAGGTAGCCGGCGGGCGGGTTGGGGCTCGGGATCACCGACCAGCGCTGGTGAATGCTGTTCCAGTGCTCGATCAGCGTCTGGCACGGCGGGCCGCCGCTGCTGCAGCGCGACGGGTTCGTGTAGCCGAACGCCCAGATGTTGTTCGTCCACGAGAACGTCACGCCCTGCAGCGAGGAATCGCCGCCAGGGGTGGGGCTGGGCGCGTATGTCCACTTCTCGCCGTTCCAGTCCATGGTCAGCGTGTGCTCGACGTTACCGACGACGGCGGCCCCGACGGCCCAGGCGTTGCCTGCGGAGATCGCCGTCACGCCCTTGAGGAAGCTCTTGCCGCTGCCAGGCAGGTTCGGGCTGGGCACCCGCGTCCAGGTCTTGCCGTTCCAGTGCTCGATCAGCGTGCCGCTTGCCCCGCTGTTCGGGCCGGTCCAGCCGACCGCCCAGGCGTCCGAGGCCGATGTCGCCGCCACCGAGTTAAGCAGCCCGCCGTGCGGGGGATCCTGAACGTTCTGAATCGTCCAGGTCTTGCCGTTCCAGTGCTCGATCAGCGGGGCGGTCGCGGCCGGCACGCCCGGTCCGCCTGGCGCGACCGCGCCGACCGCCCAGGCGTTGCTTGGCGAGGTCGCCGCGACGGAGTTGAAGTATCCGCCGCCCGGCGGATCAGGAGTGGCCACGTCGGTCCAGGACGAGCCGTTCCAGTGCTCGGCCAGGGGTGCGGACGGGCTGCCCCAGTTGGTGCCGCCGACCGCCCAGACGTCGGCGGCCGAGCTGGCGGCCACGCCGTTGTAGTAGCCATTAGCGGTCTCATACTCCGCCCACGTGCTGCCGTTCCAGTTCAGCGCCAGCGAGCCGGTCGGATAGAGCCCGACCGCCCAGACATCGTCCGCCGAGACGGCCGCCACGCCGTACAGGCGATCGGGAACAGTCGGGTACTGCGCACCGGACGCGGCTCCGGCCGCGGCCGCCTGCGGGACGGTGAGCGCGAGGCTCGCCGCCGCCACGCAGATTGACAGCGCGCAGGCGGACAGGGACCAGCCACGAGCCTTCACTGGCTCCTCCAGGGTGGGTTAGCTCCAGGACGTTCCGTTCCAGTGCTCGATGAGGGTCGAGGCGTAGTCGGTGCTGCCCACCGCCCAGATGTCGCTGCGCGACACCGCCGAGATACCCCACAGCACGTTGAGGCCGGAGTTCGGCGCGTTGGGGCTCGGGATCACCGACCAGCGCTGGTGAATGCTGTTCCAGTGCTCGACCAGCGTCTGGCAGCTCGGTGCGCACCCCGAGGGGTTGGTGATGCCCACTGCCCAGATGTTGTTCGTCCACGAGTGCGTCACGCCCAGGAACGCGGCGTTGCCGCCCGGCGTGAGGCTGGGGGATATCGTCCACTGCACGCCGTTCCAGTACAGGGCCAGCGTCTTGGGCAGGCCGCCGACGACGGCCTGTCCGACGGCCCAGGCGTTGTCGGCCGAGACGACAGTCAGGCTCTGCAGGAGGTTGGCGCTCGCACCCGCTACGTTCGGGCTGGGCACCCGCGTCCAGGTGTCGCCGTTCCAGTGCTCGATCAGGGTCTGCTGGCCGGTGCCCTCGCTGGCCGCGCCGGTGTAGCCGACCACCCAGACGTTGTCTGGCGAGATCGCCGCGACCCCGGTGAACTGGCCGCCGGCCGCGGGAACCTGGTACTTCTGGATGGTCCAGGCGTTGCCGTTCCAGTGCTCGATCAGCGGGGTGGTCGGCGAGGGGATGCCCGGCCCGGGCCCGGCCAGGCCGACCGCCCAGGCGTTGTCGGGCGACGTCGCGGCGACGTCGCTGAACTCACCGCCGCCCGGCGGGTTCGGGGTGGGGACGCGGGTCAGCGTCTTGCCGTTCCAGTGCATGGCCAGCGTCTGCGACGGGCTGAACCAGTTGGTACCGCCGACCGCCCAGACGTCGCTGGCCGACGAGGCGCCCACGCCGTTGAAGTAGCCGGGGCTGGCCTCGTACTGCGCCCAGGTGCTGCCGTTCCAGTTCAGGGCCAGCCAGCCGGTCGGATAGAGCCCGACCGCCCACACGTCGTTGGCCGAGATGGCCGCCACGCTGTACAGGCGATCGGGGACCGCCGGGTACGCCGCCGCGGACGCGGGCCTGGTCACGGCCGCTGTCGCGGCCTGCGGGAGGGTGAGCGCGAGGGTCGCCGCCCCGGCGCAGAGTGACAGGCAGCAGATGGACAGGGACCAGCCGTGAGCCTTCATCGGCTCCTCCGGAGTACGGGGGCAGGGCAGGAGCACTCGCGGGTTGTGTCCAGGCCTATGATCGCGCGAGCGCGGGAGCGTTGTACAGACGCAGGTGCAGGGCCGTGTAGCGGCGCAGGGCCAGCAG
>JASHPP010000669.1 GCA_030038035.1 Trebonia sp. | reverse complement strand
GGGACGAGTGCGTAGTAGGCCCAGACGCCGCGCTTGTCGCGGGTGAAGATCCCCGCGCTGACGAGGATCTTGAGATGGTGGGAGATGGTCGGCTGGGTCAGCCCGAGCGGTTCGGTCAGCTCGCAGACGCAGGCTTCCCCGCCTTCGTGGGCGGCGACCATGGAGACCAGCCGCAGGCGGATGGGATCGGCCAGTGCCTTGAGCAGTCCGGCGAGGTCGGCTGCCTGGCTGGCGGTAATCGGTTCGCGCAGGAGCGGGGTGCAGCATGCCTCGTCCAATGGCAGGAGCGGCCGGGCCTGGCGAGCCGGTGAGGTGATCACCCGCCCAGTATGCGACAGAGGTTGACATTTGTCTATTTCTTGGCCAGGCTAGGCATCGAGACTTTTCTATGTCTGAAGGGATCGTGGAATGAGCGAGGTGACGAGCGGCGAACTGCGCGAGGCGGTCCGGTCCCGGTACGCCGAGGCGGCCCGTGCCGTCCTGGAACCGACAGCCGGTGCCACCGCATCCTGCTGCGGCGGCTCGGCGGCTGGCTCGTGTTGCGGCACCGGATCGGCGGCGCTGGACTCGGCGGACATGTTCGGCGGCCCGCTGTATGGCGAGCGCGAGACCGACGGGCTGCCCCGAGAGGCGGTGCTGGCCAGCCTCGGCTGCGGGAACCCGGTGGCGGTCGCCGACCTTCGCGCCGGCGAGCGCGTCCTTGACCTGGGCTCGGGCGGCGGTATCGACGTGCTGCTGTCAGCCCGGCGGGTCGGTCCGGCCGGGTTCGCCTACGGCGTGGACATGACCGACGAGATGCTGACCCTGGCCAGGGCCAACGCCGCCAAGGCCGGGGCAGGCAACGTGGAGTTCCTCAAGGGGAACATCGAGGCGGTCCCGCTGCCGGACGCGGCGGTGGACGTGGTGATCTCCAACTGCGTGATCAACCTGTCTGTCGACAAGCCCGCGGTCCTGGCCGAGATGTTCCGGGTGCTGGTCCCTGGCGGGCGGATCGGGATCTCCGACGTGATAGCCGACGACCACCTGACGGCCGCGGACCGCGCGGTGGCTGGCTCCTACGTGGGCTGCGTCGCCGGTGCCCTGTCACGGGCCGAATACCTCGATGGCCTGGCCGCCGCCGGGTTCACCGGCATATCGGTGACCCTCACCAGCCAGGCCGCTCCGGGCATGCACTCGGCGATCATCCGGGCCGTCAAGCCAGCCGCTGCATGAACGCCGCCACCGGCAGGCGCCTGCTGGCCGAATTCACCGGCACCGGCCTGCTCGTGGCGGTGGTCGTCGGGTCCGGCATCGCCGCCACCCGCCTGAGTACTGACGGCGCGCTGCGGCTGCTGGTCAACTCGGTAGTCACCTCCCTGGGCCTCGCCGTGCTGATCCTGGTGTTCATCCAGGCCGGGGGCGCGCACTTCAACCCGGTCGTCACCGCCGCCGACTGGATCCTGGGCCGTCGCTACGGGCTCGGCCAGGCCGCCGCCGTGATCGCCTGCCAGATCACCGGAGCCATCGCCGGGGCCGCGCTAGCCGACGCCATGTTCGCCGAACCCGTCCTCAGTCCCTCCCGGCACCACCGCGGCGGTCCGCCCATCCTGCTCAGCGAAGTCGTCGCCACAGCCGGGCTCCTGTTCGTCATCGTGTCCCTTTCCCGCACCGGCCGTCTCCAGCACGTCGCATGGGCGGTCGCCGCCTGGATCGGCGCAGCGTACTGGTTCACCGCATCCACGTCGTTCGCCAACCCCGCCGTCACCATCGCCCGGTCCCTCACCAGCACCTACGCCGGTATCGCCCCCGCCTCTGTTCCCGCGTTCATCGCCGCCCAGCTCGCCGGCGGCGCGATCGGCACCATCCTGGCCGTGACCATCTACCCGGTTCAGTGCGGTCGGATTCAGGTTGAACAGCCCGCCCAGCTCGCAGGCTGAAGAAAGGAAGGAGCCAGCAGTGGCCGACCTGCCCGAGGTGCTGTTCATCTGCACCCACAACGCCGGACGCTCCCAGATGGCTGCCGCGCTGCTCGACTACCAGGCGGCCGGACGCGTGCACGTCACCTCGGCCGGGTCGCAGCCCGCCGCCGAACTCAACCCGGCCGTCGTCCAGGCCATGGCCGAGATCGGCCTCGACATCTCGCGCGAGTTCCCCAAGCCACTGACAACCGGCAAGGTAAAGGCTGCCGACGTGGTGATCACCATGGGCTGCGGCGATGCCTGCCCCGTCTACCCCGGCAAGCGCTACCTCGACTGGGACCTCCCCGACCCCGCCGGACTCGACCTGGAGGCCATCCGTCCGATCCGCGACGACATCGCCCACCGAGTTCGGCAACTACTCGCCGAACTGACCGCGGCATCCGGCTGACCTTTCGTCCGGCGCGGTCAACCCCACATATGCCCAGGCGCATCATCTGGTCGGGGTGGAGCGCTTGACGAAGACCGGGCGCCTCAGGAAGAGTTTGTTCACGGCGGCGACCGGTCGCCGAGCTGTGGAACATCCGCTCCAGCCGGGGGTTCCATTGGCGAAGGGGATTCGCCCTCTCGGTCGTCAATGTCACAGGCCATCTTCCTGCACCGCGTCGCTGGGGGACGAGGGTGTCAAGGGGAGGCTTGTCCATGACCAGGGACGCCAGCTTCAAGAAGGTTGTCCGGCGGCACGCGGAGGAGACTGGGCAGCGCTACACCGAAGCGCTGACGGATCTCGAGGGTCTCGGCGCGCGAATGCACCACGAGCCAGTTCCTGACGAACTCCTTGCTCATCTGCGGGATCGCTACGGCATAGACCCGATCACGGCGACCAAACTCAGCGTGCACAAGACCTACGTGTTCCGCATCGACCGCAATGACGGCAGCCCGTGGGTCGCCCGCGCGTTTCCCCCTGCTCGGCCGCGTGCCGGTGTGGAGGGCGACGCCGCAATCCTGCGATTCCTGGAGTGGCAGGACTATCCCGCAGAGCGCCTGGCGGTCGACGATGCGGTATCTGACTTCGATGGCAGCGCGGTCCTCGTGACGCGGTTCGTTGAGGGCACCCAGCTCCCCGGCGGTGCCGCGAAATTCGCCATGATGGGTGAGCTGCTCGGACGGCTACACGCGCTGCCGTACGACGAGTCCGCCGGCCGCCCGGGTGGAGCCAGTGGTGAGGACCCGAGCCATGAGGGCACGCCGCGTCATGACCTGCTGGCGGCCCTGTCGTTCCTCGACGCCGTCGACACCAAGGTCGCGGCCGCCGAGCGCGAGCGATTCGAGCAGCTCCGCGACCAGGTACGCTCGGCCGACGACGGTCACGGCCTTCCGGAAGGTCTGCTCCACGGAAACCTCCTCCACGCCCCCGATCACTTCATCCTGAGCGAACAAGGGCCAGTCGCGATCAACTGGAAGGCCTCCGGGCGCGGACCTCGCCTCGCCGACTTCGCTTACCTGATCTGGGGCACGGGTTCCTGGAACCCGCGCCGGCCGAACCAGGAGCGGATCGACGCTGCCGTCAACGCCTACCGCCGGCACGTCGAGCCGACCGACGACGAACTCGACCGGCTCGAGGCGGTCATGTACATCCGGACGCTCTACCTCGCCTGTTTCGGCTACCGGCGCGCCGTCACCAGCGGCTCGGCATTCAACGAGTGGGGCTTCATCGAACCACCCGGGTACTTCGGCTCCACAGCAGCCGCAACCCGAGCCGCGTTCCGCCGGTAGGTGGCCGTACGAGCGCGTTCGATCGTCCAGCGGGCAGCTGATCACCACCGGCCCACATGTAGCCTGGCCTGCAACAAGCTTGTTCGCTGAGCTGCGCTCGGTGATCACCGTGCGGATGACCGGGGTCGCGACGACCAGCAGCCGGGAGTGGTAGTTGAACCCGGGCCTCGTCGTAGGCCAGGTGCCCGGCGTCGCTGAGCCGGCGCCATTCCCGGTCGGGCAGCAGTTCGGGCTGGGCCGGCTCCTCTTCGACGAACCGCCGCCAGCCGGCCAGGACGGTGAGCTGCCGGTGCC
>JASHPP010000668.1 GCA_030038035.1 Trebonia sp. | reverse complement strand
AGGAACCGGGCCAGGTCCGCGTCCGCGTCCCAGTCATCGCCGCCGGGCTGTCCGGGGCCGGGGATGGGGGCGGCTGCCATGGGACGGTTCTCCGTTCGGATTGCCGGGGGGAGATCTGGGCTGATACGAACACTATACCGTACCCCTGCGACAAATCCGCGCCGCTGGAAGCACGTTTTCCAAGATCCTTTTCGAATCGAATGCGGCCGAGCATCGCATCGAAAAGGCGCGCCGCCTCCCGGCCAGAAAATGTCAGAGCCAGGGTCTAGTGTCGATGGCGCAGGAAACCGAGACCGTATCGACGAGGACCAGTTGGAGCGGCGATGAGACAAGACCCCGACCCGACCGCGGGCGAGCGCGACGCGCTCGCCCAGTACCTCGACTACCAGCGCGCGACCATCCTGCTCAAGGCCGAAGGGCTCAGCAAGGACCAGCTAGCCCGGCAGATCCCCACCTCGGACCTGACGCTCGCCGGCATCCTCTATCACCTCGCGCTTGTCGAGGAGTCCTGGATGGAGATCCGCTTCCTGGGCCTGCCCGCACAAGATGACTGGAAGCACGTCGACTGGGACGCGGACCGGGACTGGGAGTTTCACACCGCGACCACGATGGACCCCGACGACCTCAGGACGCGGTATGAGGCTGCCTGCGACCGCAGCCGCCAGGCCGCGGCCCGGGCCGAAACCCTCGACCAGCTGTCCGCGTTCAAGGGCGAGGACGGCTGGCAGTTCACGCTGCGCTGGGTTCTGCTGCACCTGATCGAGGAGACCGCCAGGCACGCCGGGCATGCGGACCTGCTCCGTGAGGCTATCGACGGCGCTGTCGGCGAGTAGCGACACACGCACCTAACATGCCGGTAATCCCAATTGGGAAAGGTAGGGCCGTGGGGGGTGCGCATTCGGACTGGCACGGGCATGTCATCGTCTGCGGCCTGCCCGGCGTCGGCCTGCGGATCGTCGAGCAGCTCATGCTGTCGGGCGTCCCGGCCGTGGTCATCGACGATGACCCCGACCCCCCGCTGGCGCGGCTGATCGCCGCCTGGGGCGTGCCGCTCATCACCGGCAGCACCCGGGCCGAGGAGACGATGATGAGCGCCGGCCTGCCCGGCGCCATCGCGGTGATCTGCGCGCAGCACGACGACCTGCACACGCTGGAAAGCGCGCTGCTCACCCGCAGGCTCCGCTCGGACGTGCGGGTGGTCGCGCAGATCACCAACCCCGCCGTTGGCCGCGCGGTCAAGCAGGTCGGCGTCTCGGTCCTCGACGTCGCGGGGCTGTCCGCGCCGTCGGTCGTCGAGGCCTGCCTGCGCGCGGGGGTGCAGGAGATGACGCTGTCCGGTGAGCGCTTCCTCGCCGCCCGCACCACGGCGCCGCGGTCCGCGAGCCTGCGCGAGCTGTACGGCGCGCTGGCCCCGGTGGCGATCGTGCCCGCGAGCGGCGGCGATGTCACCGTCTGCCCCGGCAGGGACACGAACGTCAAGGCAGGCGATGAGGTGACGCTGATCGGGACCCCAGGCGAGCTCCGCGCCGCATCCGTCCTTCATCATCCCGAACGATCCCGCCCGTCTCCCCAGCCCACCATGCCGCGCCGCAGCAGGCGGACCGCGGGCGTATGGGATCTTGCGGTGTCGCTGGCGCGCGCCGCCGACCGCAGGCTGGTCATCGCGCTGTGCGCGCTGCTCGGGGTGCTCGCCGCCTCGACGGTCGTGCTGCGCCTGTTCTACCAGTACGCGGGCCCGGGTCATCGGATCTCGCTGCTCGAGGCCGTCTACTTCACCGTCGAGACCGTGACGACCGTGGGATACGGCGACTACACGTTCCGCGGCGAGCCGAACTGGCTCATCGTCTTCGCGATCCTGCTCATGGTGACCGGCGCCCTGTTCGTGGCCGTGTTCTTCGCGCTGTTCACCAACATCCTCGTCAGCCGCCGGATCGAGGAGTCCCTCGGCAGGCAGCAGATCACCGCCCTGCGCGGGCACGTGCTCGTGGTCGGCCTGGGCACGGTCGGCCTGCGGGTGGTACAGCAGCTGCACGCCGCGGGCAGCGATGTCGTGGTGGTCGAGATGAACGAGCACAACCGCCACCTCGGCCAGGTCCGCGCCCTCGGCGTCCCTGTCGTGATCGCCGACGCGACCCTGCCCGAGGTGCTGCACTCGGTGCGGCTGGCCGCCGCGTCCGCGGTCGCCGTGCTGACCAGCGACGACCTGGCCAACCTCGAGACCGGCCTGGCGGTCCGCGACCAGCTGGGCGCCTACTGGGAAGGCACGCCGGTCGTGCTGCGCATCTTCGACCCGCAGCTCGCCCACTCGGTAAAGGAGACCTTCGGGTTCGGCAACGTCCGGTCGACCGCGGCGCTGGCCGCGCCGTGGTTCGTGGGCGCGGCACTCGGCCTGGACGTGCTGTCCACGTTCTACGCGGGCGACGAGCCGCTGCTCGTCGCCCGGCTGACCGTCACCCCTGGCGGCGGGCTGCACGGCCTGACGATGCACCAGCTCGCGGCGCGGACCCGGGTGCTGGCGATCCGTCGCGCCGCCGACCGGACGG
>JASHPP010000667.1 GCA_030038035.1 Trebonia sp. | reverse complement strand
ACTTCCACCTCACCGCGCGGCAGCTTGGTGGCCGCGGCCTGCCCGGTGTCGTACTCGTCCCTGATGTCGCCGATCAGCTCCTCCACCAGGTCCTCGAGCGTGACGATGCCGGCGGTGCCGCCGTACTCGTCGGCCACGATCGCCAGGTGCGCCCTGTCCCTGCGCATCTCCGACAGCGAGGAAAGCACGGTCTTGCTGATCGGCAGGAACTTGACCGGCCTGACCACCTGGTCCACGAGGGCCGAGCGCTCAGGGGCGGCCGGCCCGAGCAGGTCCCGCACGTGCACGAAGCCGACGACGTTGTCGTAGGAGTCCTGGTAGACGGGCAGCCGCGAGTACGGCACGCTGGCGGCGAGCCGCGCGGCCTCGCCTACCGTGGTGCCGGCCGCGAGGAACTCCACCTCGGTGCGCGGCAGCAGCACCTCGCGGATCTGCCGCTTGCCCGCGTCGAACACCTCGCCGACGATGCGCCGCTCGTCCGCGCTGAGCGCCTGGGTGCCGGCCACAAGCTCGCGCAGTTCCTGCTCGGTCATGGCCTGGCGGCTCTGCCGCGGGTCGGCGCCCACCAGGGTGACCGCCGCGTTGACCGATTTCGAGAGCAGCCACACCACGGGCCGCGCCAGCGTCGCGATGAAGTCAAGGATCGGCGCGGCGAACAGGGACAGCGGCACCGCGCGCTGCAGCCCGATCCGCTTGGGCGCAAGCTCGCCGAAGACCAGGCTGACGTACGTGATGCACACGGTCACCACGGCGAACGCCAGCGGCGACGCCACGTCGCCGGACAGCCCCTGCCGGACCAGCCAGGACCGCAGCAGGCCGACCAGGGTGTCGGCGCCGAACGCGCCGGTCACCAGCGTCGCCAGCGTCACGCCGATCTGGACGGCTGACAGGAACCGGTTCGGGTCCGCCGCGAGCCGCGCGGCCTTCGCGCCGCGCCTGCCGCGCCGGTTCATGGATCGCACCTGGCCCTCGCGCAGCGAAACCAGCGCCATCTCGGCGGACGCGAAAAAGCCGCCGATGGACACGATGATGAGGACGATGATCACGTCCAGGACGACCCTGCTCACGCTGCGATCGCCGACTTCCTCCGCCGCGCGCCCGTGAGATCGTCGCCGGACGCGCTATCCGCTCTCTTTATCCCGGCTTATCCCGGCCAGCATTCGTGCGGCCAGTCTAGACCGGATAACGTATGCGTCCCGTGAGGAAGGCATGGCCGCGCGCGCGGGATAGGTCCGGGTTTGCGGCGCGCCGTCGGGTACGCTCGGTGCAATGCGCGCCGCGGCGGGCGGCTCGGGAGGATGCGTGAGCGCCTGCGTGTGGTTCGCTCCAGGGCGGGCCAACCTCATGGGTGAGCACACCGACTACAACACGGGTTTCGTGCTGCCCTTCGCGCTGGCCCAGGGCGTGACGGCCACCGCCGTCGCGCGGCCTGACCGGCTGCTCGTGCTGCGGTCCAAGCAGGTGCCCGACGAGCCAGTCACCGTCTCCCCCGACTCGCTATCGCCGGGGTCGGTGGCGGGCTGGGCGGCCTACCCGGCCGGCGTGGCGTGGGCACTGCGCGAGGCCGGGTACCGGGTCCCCGGGGCGTCCATCGACATCGACTCCGACCTGCCGGTGGGCGCGGGCGTGGCGTCCTCGGCCGCCCTGGAGTGCTCGGTGGCGCTCGCGCTGTGCGGCCTCGCCGGAGCGCAGGTGGCACGGCGCGACCTGGCCGCGATCGCCAAGCGTGCGGAAAACGAGTTCGTCGGGGCGCCGACCGGGATCATCGACCAGGCCGCCGCCCTGCTCTGCCGGGCGGGCCACGCGATGCTGCTCGACTGCGGGACGATGGACATCACCCACGTGCCGTTCCGGCCCGGCCGGGACGGAATGACCGCGCTGGTCATCGACACCCGCGTCCCGCATGCCCTCGTGTCAGGGGAGTACGGCCGGCGGCGATCGGAGTGCGAGCAGGCAACCCGGCTGCTCGGCGTCCCGTCGCTCGGTTCGGTGGCGGACGCCGCGCTCGCCGGCCGGCTCGCCGATCCCGTCCTGCGGCGGCGGGTCCGGCACGTGGTCACCGACAGCGCCCGCGCGCGGGCGATCGCCGCCGCGCTCGCCGCCGAGGCCGACGAGGCCGACCGGGCCGACCGGGCCGACCGGGCCGCCACCGCGCAGGAAACGTACCGGTTCATCGGCCGGCTGCTCACGCAGGCGCACCTGTCCCTGCGGGATGACCTGGAGATCTCCTGGCCGGAAGCGGACATAGCGGTGGACGCCGCGATCGCGGCGGGCGCGTACGGCGCGCGGATGCTCGGCGGCGGGTTCGGCGGGTCGGTGCTGGCCCTCGTCCCCGCGCGGTCCCTGCCCGCGGCCCGCGCCGCGCTCACCGAGGCGTTCGCGCAGCGCTCATGGACGCCGCCGGAGTTCCTCGACGCGGTCCCGTCCGCCGCAGCCCGGCGGATCGCGTGACAGGGAGCGCGGGGCGCGGGATCGTGGAACGAGCGGAGCACCGGCAAGCAGGAGGAATCTAGTGACGACGCGCGACGACGCGGCCGCGATCGCGGATGAAGTCAGGCAGTTGCGGCACGACATCCACCGTGAGCCTGAGATAGGGCTGGACCTGCCGAAGACGCAGCGCAAGGTGCTCGCCGCCCTTGACGGACTCCCGCTGGAGATCGCCATCGGCAGGGAGCTCACGTCGGTGACCGCCGTGCTGCGCGGCGGGAAACCAGGTCCTGTGGTCCTGCTCCGCGCCGACATGGACGCGCTGCCGGTGACCGAGGAGACGGGCCTGCCGTACGCCTCGCGGATCGGCGGTGCGATGCACGCGTGCGGCCACGACCTGCACACGGCCATGCTGGTCGGCGCGGCGCGGCTGCTCTGCGGCCGGCGCGACGAACTCGGCGGCACCGTGGTCTTCATGTTCCAGCCGGGCGAAGAGGGTTGCCACGGCGCCAGGCAGATGATCACGGAGGGCCTGCTCGAGGCGGCAGGGGAACGGCCGGCGGCCGCCTACGCGCTGCACGTCGCCTCCTACGAGCTGCCTGCCGGCACGTTCTCGACCAGGCCAGGGCCGATCCTGGCCGCGGCGGACTTCATCGACGTCACGGTCCAGGGCCGCGGCGGGCACGCCTCAGCACCGCACCTGGGCGCCGACCCGGTCCCCGTCGCCTGCGAGATCGTGACCGCCTTGCAGACGATGGTGACCCGCCGCTTCGACGTGTTCGACCCGGTGGTGATCACGGTGGGCAGCCTGCACGCCGGCACCGTGCGGAACGTGATACCCGACGAGGCCAGGCTCGAGGCCACCGCGCGGTCCTTCAGCGAGGAGGCGAGAAACCGGCTCGAAGTGGAGTCGGTCCGGCTCGTTCGGGATATCGCCCTCGCGCACGGCCTGCAGGCGGACGCACAGTACCTGCGCGGCTACCCGGTTACGCTCAACGACCCGGCGGAGGCGGCATTCGCCACCGCGACCGTGTCGGACATGTTCGGCGGCGGGCGGGCACGCACGCGGGCGCACCCGCTGACCGGCGGCGAGGACTTCTCCTACGTCCTGCAGCAGGTGCCCGGCGCGTTCGTGTTCCTCGGCGCGTGCCCGCCCGGCACCGACCCGCAAACGGCCCCGTCCAACCACTCGGCAGTCGCCGTCTTCGACGACTGCGTGCTCGCGGACGGGGCCGCCCTCTACGCGGAGCTGGCCCTGCGCCGCCTGGCGCGGGGATAACCGGGCAAGCCGGGCATCGGCCCGCCTGCAGGCCCGCTACAGGCTCGCGACGTCCGCCTGCTTGGCCCGGACGGCCGCAGCGGCCGCGCGCAGCGCCGCAAGCTCGGACTCCGCCAAGTCGCGCTCGACCACCCGGCGCACGCCGGCCGACCCGATCTCCGCCTCAACGCCCAGGTAGACGCCGCTGATGCCGTACTGGCCGTCAACCCAGGCGCAGACCGGCATGATCGCGCCGGAGTCCTCCGCCACCGCGCGGGCCATCCGCGCGGCGGCCGCCGACGGAGCATAGTAGGCCGACCCGGTCTTGAGCAGCGCGACGATCTCGCCGCCGCCGTTGCGGGTCCGCTCGACGAGCGCCTCGACCTCGGTGTCGGGCAGCAGCGACGACAGCGGCTTGCCGTCGACGAAGCAGGCGGACGGCACAGGCACCATCGTGTCGCCGTGCGATCCCAGGGTCAGCGTCGTGACGGACCGCACCGGCACGCCGAGCTTTTCCGCCACGAAGTAGCTGAACCGGGCGGTGTCCAGCATGCCCGCCTGCCCGAGCACCCGGTGCGACGGGAACCCGGAGACCTTCGCGGCCAGCGCGGTCATCTCGTCAAGCGGGTTGGACACGACGATCAGCACGGCCTCTGGCGCGTGCTTGGCGACGTTTTCCACCACGTTCCTGACGATCTTGGCGTTGACCTCGATCAGGTCCATCCGGCTCATGCCTGGCTTGCGGGGAAGGCCGGCGGTGACCACGACGATCCCCGCGCCGGCGATCGCCTCGTACCCCTCGCCTGACGGGCCCGTGGTCTGGCCGGTCACCTTGGTCTCGAACCCTTCGACCGGCCGCGACTGGTTCATGTCCAGCGCGAGCCCCTCCGGCTTGCCGTCGATGATGTCGGTGAGCACGACCTCGTCGAAGATGTCATACTCGGCGAGCCGCTGCGCCGTGGTCGACCCGTAGAAGCCCGCACCGATGACGGCTACCTTCCCCTTGCGTGACATGTCGTGAAATCTCCCTAGGTGATAAGCGAGTCAGCTGGCCATCGCGGCACGCAGGTTAGCATCAAGCGCGGCGAGGAACTCCTGCGTGGTCAGGTACGGCGTGTAGGGCCCGATGAGCAGCGCCAGGTCCTTGGTCATCTGGCCGGCCTCGATGGTCTCGACGCAGACCTGCTCCAGAGTGCGCGCGAACTCCGTCACCTCGGGCGTCCCGTCGAGCTTGCCGCGGTGCGCGAGCCCGCGCGTCCAGGCGAAGATCGAGGCCACCGGGTTGGTCGACGTGGGCTTGCCCTGCTGATGCTGACGGTAGTGCCTGGTCACGGTGCCGTGCGCGGCCTCGGCCTCCACCGTGCGGCCGTCCGGCGTCATCAGCACGCTCGTCATCAGCCCAAGCGAGCCGTACCCCTGCGCCACGACGTCGGACTGCACGTCCCCGTCGTAGTTCTTGCAGGCCCAGACGATGCCGCCCGCCCACTTGAGCACCTGCGCGACCATGTCGTCGATCAGCCGGTGCTCGTAGGTGATGCCCGCCGCCTCGAACTCGGCCTTGAACTCCGACTCGAAGGTCTCCGCGAAGATGTCCTTGAAGCGCCCGTCGTAGGCCTTGAGGATCGTGTTCTTCGTGGACAGGTAGAGCGGGAGCCGCCGGTCGAGCGCGTACCGCATCGTGGCGCGCGCGAAGTCGCGGATCGAGTCGTCGTAGTTGTACATGGCCATCGCCACGCCGCCGCCGTGGAACTTCGCGACCTCGAGCTCGATCGGCCTTCCGTCGTCGGAGTCAGGCACGTACGAGATCGTCACCGTGCCAGGCCCGGGGACCACGAAGTCGGTCGCCTTGTACTGGTCGGCGTGCGCGTGCCTGCCGATGATGATCGGCTTGGTCCAGCTGGGCACGAGCCGGGGGATGTTGGAGATGACGATCGGCTCGCGGAAGATGACCCCGCCCAGGATGTTCCTGATCGTCCCGTTCGGCGACCGCCACATCTTCTTCAGCCCGAACTCGGCCACCCGGGCCTCGTCGGGCGTGATCGTGGCGCACTTCACGCCGACGCCATGGCGCTTGATGGCGTGGGCCGCGTCGATCGTCACCTGGTCGTCGGTGGCGTCCCGGTGCTGGATGGACAGGTCGTAATACTCCAGGCTGACATCCAGGTACGGAAGTATCAGCAGGTCCTTGATGAACTGCCAGATAATCCGGGTCATCTCGTCGCCGTCTAGCTCGACGATAGGATTGGCCACCTTGATTTTTGACATCTTATTCGTGTTTCCCTTTCATCGGCGGGCCGCCATTCTCCCCTCGGTGGCGGCGGCCCTAAGCGCGGCAATACCAGGGCCACGGCGAGCAGGCCCGCGCCCAAGGCGGTCAGCGTGAGCACGTCGGTCACCCGGTGCCTGGACGCCAGCAAGCCCGCCATCCTGCCCGGCAGCACCAGCCGGATGACCGCGGCCGCGAGCAGCGCCGCGCCGGCCACCATCCCGCCCCGGCCGCCGCCCTGGGAGCCCAGGTGCCAGGCGATGTACAGGCCGGCGGCGGCGCACACGAGGACCGCGAGGTACGCGACGGCGCCGATCGTGCTCGCCGGCGCCGCGCG
>JASHPP010000666.1 GCA_030038035.1 Trebonia sp. | reverse complement strand
AGCGGGCGATTTACCGGTCAGCGAACAGTCACGTACGGCGGTAAGGTATCCCGCATGTGATCCGCGCGAAGTGCACGGATCTCAAGCTCATCTCGAAGGACGCATAGCAAAATGGCTCAGGGGACCGTAAAGTGGTTCAACGCGGACAAGGGCTTTGGTTTCATTGCCCCCGATGACGGCAGCGCGGACGTCTTCGTCCACTTCTCCGCGATCGAGTCGACCGGGTATCGGACGCTCGAAGAAAACCAGAAGGTCGAGTACAACGTGACCCAGGGGCCGAAGGGTCCGCAGGCCGCGCAGGTCCGCGCCGTCTGACGAGCGGTGGCGGGCCGACGTGCAGCGCAAACGCCCGCCACCGCTTTCCATTAGCGTGACGCCGTTGCGCTTATTTCGTGCGCAATCCCTTTGCCTGCAACCCGGGGCATATCTGGCACGAATACGGTCGGCCACATCTCAAATCGATAACTTTTGCTGGCGCGTGCGTGACGAGCCCTCGCGTATATGCGGATGGGCTGTCACACGCATGTCAGCGTGCGGGCTTTGGATGCGAGATGACCGCCACCCCTGGCTGACCGCCGACGAGGCGGGCAGAATGGCCAGGTATGGCAGACGGCCCTGACCGGTGGCACCAGTGGCTGCTGAATGTGCGGTTCGGCGGCGACGCCGCCAGCCGTGAGAAGCAGCTGCGCACGTTCCTGTACCCGGTGCGCGACACCGTGCTCGACAAGGCCCAGTTGGGCCCCGGCGACACGCTCCTCGACATCGGAACGGGCGACGGCCTCATCGCGTTCGGCGCGCTGGAACGGCTCGGCCCGTCAGGACGGGTGATCTTCTCCGACATCTCGCAGGACCTGCTCGACCACTGCCGACAGGCCGCGACCGCGGAGGGACTGCTTGACCGGTGCCGCTTTGTCCGTGCTCCCGCCGACGCGCTGGCCGGCGTGGCCGATGAGTCAGTCGACGTCGTAACCACCAGGTCGGTGCTGATCTACGTGGCGGACAAGGCGGCGGCGCTGCGCGAGTTCTACCGGGTGCTCAAGCCGACCGGGCGGGCGAGCCTGTTCGAGCCGATCAACGCGGCGATGTCCCCCCTCGATCCTGATTTCTTCGCCGGCTACGACGTCACCCCTGTCAGGGCGCTGGCGGACA
Organism: Trebonia sp.; assembly: GCA_030038035.1. Next base: position 1,563 of record JASHPP010000666.1, on the reverse strand, counting down.
AGGTCGAGGCGCTGTATGAGTCCATCCAGCCGCGCGGCAAGGACCCTATGGGGGACTTCGACGAGCGCGACCTCGTCCGCCACGCGCTGGAGGCCGGCTTCGCCGAGGTCAACCTCGAACTGCGGGTCAGCGTGAAAAACCACAAGGAACCGGCCCGCTGGGAGCAGTTCCTGAGCACCTCAGGCAACCCGCTCATACCAACGTTCGGCGCGGCGATCGACGCGGCGCTCAGCCCGCGGGAAGCCGCCGAGTTCGCCGGGCACCTGCGGCCGCTCGTGGAATCGGGCACCGGGCGGGAGCGCATGGCACTCGCCTACCTGACCGCGGTCAAGTATGCGCCGCCCGGCGCCCGAGCGTGATCCGGACTGGCGGCGGGGCCCACAACGCCAAGCCTATTTTGGTGGCGGGGACCCCGCCGCCAATGACGGCACACCCCCGTAGCGGCGCACCGCCGACCGGGGCGGAGGCGAGGCCCGGGGCGGGGGTAGCACGGGCTCGGCTGCCGGGCCTGCCGCATCTGATCGAACGCATATTTTAAAAAACGTGAGGGGTGGGGTAGCCTGTTCGCATGAGCCTGCCGGTCCGGGAAACACCCGTCCGGGAGACGCCCGTCCGGGAGACGCCCGTCCAGGAATCGCTGCTGGACCTGTGCGACGAGCCGGCGCCGGGGGCGCTGCGGCCGCAGCGGATCCCGCTGGCGTACGGCGCCTGGGTGGACGTGCAGCGCGGGTGGCTCGCGGGGTCCGGCGCGCTGTTCGGCCGGCTGGCGGAGCGGGTGCCGTGGCGGGCGGAGCGCAGGCACATGTATGAGCGGATCGTGGACGTCCCGCGGCTGCTCTGCTTCTACGGGGAGGACGCGCAGCTGCCCGACCCGGCGCTGGACGCCTGCCGCGCCGCGCTGACCGGGTACTACCAGGCGGAGCTCGGCGAGCCGTTCCGCACCGCCGGGCTGTGCCTGTACCGGGATGGCCAGGACAGCGTGGCCTGGCACGGCGACACAATCGGCCGCGGCAGCAGTGCGGACACGATGGTGGCCATCCTGTCGCTCGGTGCGGCGCGGCCGTTCCTGCTGCGGCCGCGCGCCGCGACCAGGAACGGCGCGCGCAGCGGGAAAAGCGGTGGAACCGGGAGCGGGCCCGATATCGGGAGCCGGGCCGGGACGCTGCGATACAACCTCGGGCACGGCGACCTGATTGTGATGGGCGGCAGCTGTCAGCGGACCTGGGAGCACGCCGTCCCCAAGTCGGCGCACTCGGCAGGCCCGCGGATCAGCGTGCAGTTCCGCCCGCGCGACGTGCGCTAGGCCGGCACCGCGCGGCGTGCGCCAAAGTCGCGGAGGCGGTCCCGACCGCGCGTGGGAGCGGTAGCGCGTCAGAGCCTGCTGCCCACGAGCGCGGCCAGGTCCGCAAGGCGGCACGAGTAGCCCCACTCGTTGTCGTACCAGCCGAACACCTTGACCAGGTGCCCCGATGCCGCCGTCAGTTCGGAGTCGAACACGCACGAGGCGCTTTCGCCGATGACGTCCCGCGACACTAGAGGCAGCGCGGCGTACCGCAGCACCCC
>JASHPP010000665.1 GCA_030038035.1 Trebonia sp. | reverse complement strand
CGCAGCCTCAGGTCGTCGGGGTTGACCTCCTCGCCGCAGTGGCGGCAGACGACCGCCGTGTCCAGGTCGTGCCCGCACGAGTGGCCGAACGCCGCGGGCGGGCTGTCGACCGCCCACTTGTCGCCCCAGGTGCGCAGCGCAAGGAGCACCGCCCGCAGTTCCTCGCCGGCCTGGGTGAGCTCGTATTCGTAGCGCGGCGGGTGGTCGCTGTACTGGCGGCGGGCGACCACGCCCGCCGCCTCGAGCGCGCGCAGCCGGGCGGCGAGCCGGTCGCGGGGGGCGCCGGTGTTCCGCGCGATCACGTCGAAGCGCTTGTTGCCGAAGGAGATCTCGCGCACGGCGAGCAGCGCCCACTTCTCGCCCACCAGGTTCAGGGCGGCGGCCATCGAGCACGGGCGACCGGGCAGATCATCGCGCATACCAGTCAGCTTACATCAGTTGCGAAATCAAACCTACTCAGGTTAGGCTCGGGTTGGATTTTCAAACTTGAGGGGGGCGCGTGGGTAACGGCACGGTGGACAGCAGCAGGAAAGTGGCGTTCGCGCCGGTGTTCGCGGTCGTCGCCGCGGGCATCGCGATGGTGAACCTGGACCTGTTCATCGTGAACGTCGCGCTGCCGTCCATCGGCCGGGCGTTCGGCGGCACGGACCTGGCGTCGCTGTCGTGGGTGCTGAACGCCTACGCGATCGTGTTCGCCGCGCTGCTCGTCCCGGCCGGACGGGCCGCCGACCGGATCGGGCGGCGCACCGCGTTCCTGGCCGGCGTCGTGGTGTTCGCGCTCGCGTCCGCTGCCTGCGCCGCCGCGCCGAACGTCTGGGTGCTCGTCGCCGCGCGGGTCGTGCAGGCGGCAGGCGGCGCGCTGCTGATGCCCGCCTCGCTCGGCCTGCTGCTCGCGGCGGCGCCGCCGGATAGGCGCACGGGCGCGATCCGCGGCTGGACCTCGGTCGGGGGAGCGGCGGCCGCGCTCGGCCCCGTGCTCGGCGGCGCCCTTGTCGCCGCGAGCTGGCGCTGGGTGTTCCTGGTGAACGTGCCGGTGGCGGCCGTCGCGCTGCTCGCCAGCCTGCGCGTGCTGCCGCCCGCCCCCGCGGTCGACAAGGACGCCGACCGCCCGGACACCCTCGGCGCGGCGATCTTCACCGTGGCGGTCGGCGCGCTGGCCCTCGCGCTGGTCAAGGCCGACGACTGGGGCTGGGCCTCGCCCGGGGTGCTTGGCTCGGTCGCGGTCGCGGTGCTCCTGCTCGCGGCGTTCGCCCGCCGCTCGGCCCGCCACCCGGCGCCGGTGATCGAGCCGACGCTGCTGCGGCTGCCCAGGTTCGGCCGGGCGACCTGGGCCAACCTGCTGTTCGGCACCGCGTTCGGCGCGATGCTGCTGCTGGTGACGCTGTGGTGCCAGGACGTGTGGGGGTGGTCGGCGCTGCGCACCGGCCTGGGCGTGGCACCCGGGCCGCTGCTCGTGCCGTTCTGGGCGGTCGGCGCGGGGCCGCTGGCCCGGCGCGCCGGCCCAGGGCCGGTCGCCGCCGTCGGCTGCGCCATCTACGCCGCCGGCTGCGTGTTCTGGCGGCTCAACCTGTCGCTCACCCCTGACTACGCCGCCCACATGCTGCCGGGCATGCTGATGACGGGGACAGGCGTCGGCCTCACGCTGCCCACGCTGGTGAGCGCGGCGGTGGCGGCGGTCCCGTCGCACCGGTTCGCGACCGGGTCGGGGGTGGTCACGATGGCCCGCCAGGTCGGCATCGTGCTCGGCGTCGCGATCCTGGTCACCGTGCTCGGGCACCCATCCGGCCCGGCCGCGCTGGCGGCGTTCCAGCGGGCGACCGTCGTGATAGCGGCCATCGCGGTCAGCGCCGGGCTCGCGTCGCTGCTGCTCATCAAGCGCGCCGCCACCCCCGAGATAACAGCCATCCCCGAGATAACAGCAACAAGCGTGGCAGCCGCGGCGGTGGCTGGGGTGGAACCACGCGTCCATTCGGAAGAAAGTCTTTAGGAAAGGGTGACCAGCCGCCATGGGTCCGCATCGGTTGGCGCGGCCAGCCGGGATCTGGGAGCGAGTGTGCCCCGTTCCCGCCGCGGCGGGAACGGGGCACACTGCCTGCGGCTATCCTCAGCTGGGCCCACAGCTATTGTTGTACGGGCTGGAAGCAAGCCATTCCTGCCAGAAATCGCCCGCGGAGTCCTGCAGGTAGGTGGGGAGTGCCAGCACCACGCCGCTCGATAGGCAGTTGCTGGTTATTTCATACTCGTTGTTCCCTTTCGCGCCCAGATCATAAGTATCGCCGTTGCTGAGGCCGAACACGTTGTCGGTCACATAGACCTGGGAGAATTCGGGAAGGTAAAGACCGTCGCCCCGTTCCAGGATGTAATCAGCCGATCCTAGGCCGACGTACGGAGCCGCATATGTGACCGGCGAGAGGTAGTCGCCTGTTGTCTCATTTTCGATGAAGTAAGTCGCCTCGTTATCGCCGTCGTATATGTCGGACACGAAGATCTGGTCTCCCGCGGTGATAGCCGGGGTTTCTTGCCAGACGGTACCCCCTGGGAAGTCCTCGGTCCAGCATTCGTAGTAAGGCGTGCCGAGCGATATGGAGTCGCAGCCCACCTGGATGATGTCGTCGATGCCCGTCCCGGTCCAGAATGACGCGGTTGGCGCATCCTTAAAGCCGCCGTAATTGCTGTTAGCAGGCACAGACGGCTGCGCCCAGGATGATTCGGTGAAGGTGATGGGGGTACCGAACAGCGATTCTGGCACTTCATGTCCTGACCAAATGCTGTTGGTGATTACGGAATGCTTGTCTGAGCTGCACACCGGATGCGGGGCCACGGGATGCAGGGCCCGGCTCATCGCGTGGATCCACCCGCTGAGCGCTTTGGCGTCGGACTTCGGCGGCCGCGGCGGGAACCCGTCCTCCCGCAGCTGAAGGCTGGACGCCTTAAGTGGGTTGAAGTTCGGGCCAGGATGGAAGACCTTCAGCGGCTCGCACCGGTTGTAGAGCGCGAGCGCGCGCTGCTGCGCGGACGCCGTACTGCTTCCCGCGTCATTCTTTGTCGCCGCATTCGCGCTGACCACGGCCGCGCCGAAAGTCCCGGCAACGCATGCGGCAACGAGCACCGACGCAGCCGCAAGAACGGCCGGCCTGACAGGCAGCTGCCTTAGCATGATGACTGACTCCTCGCTCTCGATCGAACATGAACCTACAGGAATCCCTGCAGATCATCTGTTAAGAGCGTTTCGGTGTCAATAGACGCCGGGAATAATCAGAAACAGACATCCCGGGCAGGCCGGTTATCGTGGAAGAAAAGGCCGGTCAGGGGCCCAGCCATATCTTCCACGTAGTCCGGCCGGGCACGTGCAATGTCGGTGGCAGGTGCTGCTGTGACGGACGGGGAAAAATGAACCCAGCCGGAGGCGGCCGGTCAAGCGCAGGCATCGCAGCAGGCCAACAGTCAAATGGCGGCTGCCGTAGATGAAAGGCGCAGCGAGTGCGCGGCGAATACGTTACGTCGGCCAGTGAACTTAGGACACGATGCTCAGCCGCCAGCGCTTGCCGTTCCAGAAGCCGGCGAGAGCGCTCGAGGTCGCCCCGCTGGACGGGCCGACCTGGCCGACCGCGACACACTCTGTCGCCGACACGCAGCTGACGCTGCCTAGCGTGCTGCTCTGGCCCGCGGGCGGCGCGGGCAGGAGCACCCCTGTCCAGGCCCCGCCGTTGTAGGACGCGGCCGCCGCCCGGCTGACGACGCTTTTCGCGGTCGTCCCGAAGTCGCCGACGGCGACGCACCTGCCGGGGGCGGCGCACGAGACGCCGACGAGCACCGGATTGGCGGTGCCCTTCGGCCACGCCACCCGCAGCACGGACCATTGCTTGCCGTTCCAGTGCTCAGCGAACGAGGTGAAGGGATACGTGCTGCCGGACACGGCGACCGCCGAGCAGTTCGCCGCCGCGGCGCATGACACGCCGCCAAGCACTGGCGTGCCTGCCGGGACGGCCGCCTTCATCCGCGTGAACGCCGTGCCATTCCAGGACTGGAAGAGCAGCGAGCCGCCCCGGGCGGTGTAGTACTCGCCGGCTGCGACGCAGCGCGCGGCCGACGCGCAGGAGACGGCGCTCAGGGTCGCGCTTACCGCGCCTGCGGGCAGGGACACCGTGCGCATGGTCCACGTCGTGCCGCGCAGGCTCTCGGCGAACGGTTGCACCTCGCCGAGGTTTAGCGGATACAGCTCGCCGACCGCGACACAATCGCGCACCGCCCCGCACGACACGCTCGCCGCATACGTCCCGTACCCTCCAGGCAATGTGGACGGCGTCCAGGCCTTTCCGTTCCAGGTTTCCACGAGCGTGTAGACGATGGGCTGCATGCCGTAGCGT
>JASHPP010000664.1 GCA_030038035.1 Trebonia sp. | reverse complement strand
GGCCCCGCCCGGACCCCGGCCGTCGCGGAAGATGAACAGCTCGCGCACGTCGGCGCCCGGTCCGGCGGCGAGCGCCTGCTTGAAGAGCGGATGCTCCGCCGAGCAGTGGTTGGGCACCAGGTCGACGAGCACCCTGATCCCGTGCTCGCGGGTCGCCGCTATCAGGGCGTCGAACCCGGCGAGGGTGCCCAGACGGGGGTCGACGTCGCGGTAGTCGCTGACGTCATACCCGCCGTCGGCCAGCGGCGAGGGGTAGAACGGGGTCAGCCAGACGGCGTCCACGCCGAGTTCGGCGAGGTAGGGGAGCCGGTCACGGAGCCCGGCCAGGTCCCCGATGCCGTCGCCGTTGCTGTCGGCGAAGCTGCGCGGGTAGACCTCGTAGACCACCGCGTCCGCCCACCACGGCCGGCTGGTTTGTGCGCTCACTCGGTGTCCCCCTCGTGCGGCCGTGTGCCGGGCTGGCTGTGCGGTGCCACCTTGTTTCACGATTTCCGCTGTGACTTCGATTATTCACACCCGTCGTCGGCGTCAGTAGAGTCGTGGCGGAGGCGTCTGGGTTCCTGGTGGTCCCCCTGGTCTTCAAAACCAGTGGACGGCGTGCCGCGCCGCCGGCGGGTTCGATTCCCGTCCGCCTCCGCCAGGTGCTCGTGGGGGCGATCGGAATGCGTAGGCTTGAGTGATGCTGGCTGACTCGTTCGGGCGGGTAGCGACGGACCTGCGGGTGTCGCTGACAGATCGGTGCAACCTGCGCTGCGCCTATTGCATGCCGCCTGAGGGCCTGGACTGGCTGCCGGCGCCGGAGGTGCTCACCGGCGACGAGATCGTCCGGCTGATCCGGATCGGCGTGTCCGTGCTCGGCATCCGCGAGGTGCGCTTCACCGGCGGCGAGCCGATGCTGCGCCGCGACCTGGTGCCGATCGTCGCGCGGACCGCCGCGCTGGAGCCGCGGCCGGAGATCTCGCTGACCACGAACGGGATCGGGCTCGCGCGGCGGGCCGGTGAGCTGCGGGCGGCCGGCCTTGACCGGATCAACGTGTCCCTGGACACGCTGCGGCCGGAGGTGTTCCGCAAGCTGGCGCGGCGCGACCGGCTGCCCGACGTGCTCGACGGCCTCGCGGCGGCGGCCGCCGCCGGGCTCACCCCCGTCAAGGTCAACGCGGTCCTGATGCGCGGCCTGAACGACGACGAGGCCGTGCCGCTGCTCCAGTACTGCCTGTCGCTCGGGTACGAGCTGCGGTTCATCGAGCAGATGCCGCTGGACGCCCAGCACGGCTGGAAGCGCGCCGAGATGGTGACGGCGGAGGAGATCTTCGCCGCGCTGTCGTCGTCGTTCGCGCTGGCCGCCGACGACGCCCGCTCCCGCGGGTCGGCGCCCGCCGAGACGTTCCTTGTCGACGGCGGCCCGGCGCGAGTCGGGGTGATCGCGTCTGTCACCAGGCCGTTCTGCGGCTCGTGCGACCGGGTGCGGCTGACCGCGGACGGCCAGGTGCGCAACTGCCTGTTCGCCCGGCAGGAAAGCGACCTGCGCGCCCTGCTGCGCGGCGGCGCGACCGATGCGCAGATCGCCGCCCGCTGGCAGGCGGCGGTCGCCGTCAAGCTCCCCGGGCACGGGATCAACGACCCGTCGTTCCTGCAGCCGGACCGGCCCATGTCCGCGATCGGCGGCTGAGCGCGGCGTCGTCCGCTCGGCGCGCCCTGGCGGCCGTCATGGCTCGTCAGGCCGGTACCGGGGGCCGTGCGAGTCTTCGCAGTGCGCCTGCTCGCCCGTTTCCGTGACGGGTCCGGCGTCCTGGCCGCGGCGGGCCGCGGTGGCGTGGTCAACCTGCAGGGTCGCGTGCGTGATCCCGTATCCGGCGAGCAGTCCCTCCAGGTCGGCGCGCACGGCGTGGCAGTCCTCGCCCGGCGCGACGAGCACGTGCGCCGAGGCGGCGGGCATGCCTGTGGTGATCTCCCAGACGTGCAGGTCGTGGACCTCGGCCACATGCGGGCGGGCGGCCATGGCCGCGCCGAGCGCCGCCGGGTCAAGGCCGGCGGGCGCCGCTTCGAGGAAGATCCGCCCGGAGGCGCGGATCAGGCCGCTGCCCGCGTACAGCATCAGGACGACGACGGCAAGCGTGGCGATCGCGTCGGCCCGGTTGAACCCCGTGGCCAGCACGACGATGGCGGCCGCCGCGGTGGCCGCGAACGCGTACAGGTCGGTGAGGATGTGCGCGGACGCGCCCTCGATGTTGAGGCTGCGCCGCGCCCCGGCGCCGCGGGACCTGGCCAGCATCCAGGCGGCGGCCAGGTTGACGCAGACCCCGCCGAGCGCGACCGCCAGCATCACGGTGCCGTTCACCGGCCGGGGCGCGATCAGCCTGCGGACCGCCTCGTAGCCGAGCCAGAGCCCGAGCACCACCAGCGTGATGCCGTTGGCCTGCGCGGACAGGATCTCCAGGCGGCGCAATCCGTACGTGTACCCGCCACGCGGCGGGCGGGCCGCGACCTTGGTCGTGACCAGGGCGAGCCCGATGGACGCGGCGTCGGTGAGCATGTGCGCCGCGTCGGACACCAGCGCGAGCGAATGGGCGATCACTCCGGCGACGACCTCGCCGGCCATGAACGCGACGATCAGCGCCCCCGCCGCGGCCAGCCAGCGGCCGTCGGCGTCCTGGCCTAGCGCGTGCGCGTGGCCGAGGTGCTGGTGTCGCTGGTGGTGGTGCCCAGGGTCCTGGTGTCCCGCCACGGGCGCCGACCTGCTCATCTGTTCCACCGCCCCTGCATCCCTGCAGCTTATTTACCCCTGCGCCTGCGGTGTAAGGCCCGCCCGGCGTCCACCGCAGGTCAGCGGGCTGTGTGCTAGGTCACAGCCGGGTGCTAGGTCACAGCCAGCGATGGCCCCTGGTCCCGCGTGACGCGCGGCGACCTGTTAACGGTCTCTTACGGTTCGCGGTGACTGCGGCGGGCTCGTCCGGGTTTGCCGTAGAAGAGTGTTATCGGGTTTCGCGACGCAGGCAAAGGACGAGTGATGGCTGAAGAACCCCAGCAGGACCAGCGTGCCACCCGCCGCTGCGTGCTCCTTGGCGCGGGGCTGCTCGGCGTCGGCGGCGTGCTGGCCGGGTGCAGCACCGCCGCGGTGCCGTACGACGCGAACGGGGCCGGCGCGGCACCAGCCCAGGCAGCCCCCCCGGCGCTGGCCTCATCGCCTGCGACCGGCGCCGCGGCCGGGAGCGCAGGCGCCGCCGGCGCCGCCACCGGCGCCGGCACGGCCACGGGCACCCTGCTCGGCCTCGTGACGGACATCCCTGTGGGCGGCGGCACGATTTTCACGAGCCAGCAGGTCGTCGTCACCCAGCCGGCCAAGGGGGTCCTCAAGGCCTTCAGCGCCGTCTGCACCCACATGGGCTGCCTGGTTAACACGGTCGCCAACGGCACCATCGACTGCCCCTGCCATGGCAGCGAGTTCAAGATCAGCAACGGGGCGGTCGTGGCGGGCCCGGCGCCCGCCCCGCTGCCTGCCCGCACGATCGCGGTTACCGACGGGAAGATCTTCCTGCTGTGAGCGCGGGCCCGGCGCCGCACCGCCGGCTGCCCTGGTCAGGCCGTTGGTCGGTCCGTTCCGGGAGCTAATGCCCTGGCCGAACGGGGACCGGCCAGGGAGCCTGAAAGCGTGGAGACGCGTTTCCTGCATCCCGGTCACGCGGGCCGGGCCCGCGGCCCGCGTCCCGTGCGTCCCGCCCCGGCCGCCCCGGCCGCCCCGCCCGCGGGGCGGGCGGCGGCGCTGGCCGCGCTGATGGTCGTGCTGTTCCTCACCTTCCTTGACAACACCGTGGTGAGCGTCGCGCTGGGCAGCGTCCAGGGCAACCTGCACGCCGGGGTGGCCGCCCTGCAGTGGGTGGTCAGCGCGTACGCCCTGACGTTCGCCAGCGCGATGCTCGCGTTCGGGATGGTGGGCGACGAGTTCGGCCGCAAGCGGGTCATGCTCATCGGCGTCAGCATCTTCGGCGCGGGCTCGGCGCTGTGCGCGCTGGCACCCGACGTCCAGCTGCTGATCGCCGGGCGGGCCGTCATGGGCCTGGGGGCCGCGGCCAGCGAGCCGGGCACGCTGTCGATGCTGCGGCACCTGTACCCCGGCGAGCGGATACGGGCGCGGGCCGTCGGCGTGTGGACGGCGGTCTGCGGGCTCGCGCTGGCGATGGGGCCGGTCGTCGGCGGCGTGCTCGTCGGGGTCTGGGACTGGCGGGCGATCTTCTGGTTCAACCTCATCTTCGGGCTGACCGCCCTGGCGGCGTGCGCGAGCCTGCTGCCGGAGAACGCCGATCCAGACGCGCACCGGGTCGACATACCCGGCTTCGCGTTCGGCGCGGCCGCGCTGAGCGCGCTGATCATCGCGGTGATCACCGCGGAGACCGCGGGCTTCGCCGCGACGGAGGTGGTCGCGCTGCTGTGCGTCAGCGCCGTGGAGGGCTCGGCGTTCCTGTGGTGGGAGCACCGCGCGTCGCACCCGCTGCTCGACCTGAGATACCTGCGGGTGCCCCGCTTCCTGGCCGCCAACCTCGTGGCCTTCTGCGCCTACTTCGCGACGTTCGCGGTCTTCTTCTTCACCGCGCTGTACCTGTATGAGGTGGCGGGCTACAGCGGCTACCGGATCGCCGTGGTGTTCCTCCCCATGACCGCGCTGATGATAGTGACGTCGCTGCTGGCAGGCCGGTGGACGGGCACGGCCGCGCCGCGCTGGACGATCTCCGCCGGCTGCCTGATCTTCGGCGCCGGGCTGCTGGTGACCGCGCAGGCCATCAGCCCGAGCCCGGACCAACTCCGGCTGGCCGCCGCCCTGGCGCTCACCGGCATCGGGGTGGGCAGCACCGTGGTGCCCCTCACCGCGACAGCGCTGTCCGCCGTGCCGCCCGAGCGCTCGGGGATGGCCGCCTCGGCCACCAACACCAGCAGGGAGATCGGCGCGGTCATCGGCGTCGCGGTCCTCGGCATGCTGGTCAACGCCCAGCTGAACTCCCATCTCATCGCCAGCCTGAAGCACCTGGGCGTCCCCGCGAACTTCTGGACGATCATCATCAACGCCATCGAGACCGGCACGATCCCGTCGTCGCCGCACGCCGGCGGCGCGCCAGGCGGCAGCGGGCCGAGCGAGCAGCAACTCGAACAGGAAGTCATCCGCGCGGCCTACAGCGCGTTCTACGCGGGCCTGCACGCCGCGCTGGTCCTGTCGGCCGTGCTGGTGTTCGCCGCCGGGCTGCTCACCCTGGTCATGCTTCGTGGCAGGATGACCGAGTGGGCTCGCTGATGCTGCTGGACACGGCGTCCCTGTACTACCGTGCGTTCTACGGGATGCCGGAGACCGTGACGGCGCCGGACGGCACGCCGGTGAACGCCGTTCGCGGCCTGCTCGACACGATCGCGCGGCTGGTCAGGGACGTCAGGCCGCGGCGGCTTGTCGCCTGCCTCGACGCCGACTGGCGTCCGCGGTTCCGCGTCGACGCGATCCCGTCGTACAAGGCGCACCGGGCCGAGCCGGACGGCACCGAGCAGACGCCGCCCGGCCTGGCCGTGCAGATCCCGCTGATCACCCAGGTGCTCGACGCCGCCGGAGTGGCGATCGCCGAGGGCGCCGGGTACGAGGCGGACGACGTGATCGCCACCCTCGCCGCCCGGTCGCCAACCCCCGTCGACGTCGTCACCGGCGACAGGGACCTGTTCCAGCTCGTCGATGACGCGCGCCGGGTCCGCGTGCTCTACACGCTCCGCGGGCTCGCGAGGCTGGAAGCCGTCGACGAGGCAGAAGTCACGAAAAAATACGACATTCCTGGCAAGTCGTACGCGGACTTCGCCGTCCTGCGCGGCGACCCGAGCGACGGGCTGCCCGGCGTGGCAGGGATCGGCGAGAAGACCGCGGCGGCGCTGGTCCGGGCGTTCGGCAGCATCGACGGGATCAAGACCGCGCTCGACCTCGGACACGGCGGCTTCCCGCCCGGCACCCGCAAGAGGCTCGAGGCCGCCCGCGGCTACCTGGACGTCGCCCCGCCGGTGGTACGCACCGCCACGGACGTGCCGCTGCCCGACGTGGACGGCACGCTGCCCGCGCGCCCGCCAGATCCCGGCCTGCTCGCCGAGATAGGCGCGGCGCTGGCGCTCGGGTCCTCGCTGACCCGCTTCCGCGCCGCGGTCACAGAACCGGTCACGAAGGCAGCCACGGAAGGAGACGCGACATGAGCACCGCCGCCGCCGCCGCCCTGTACCCCGCCGGGCGGCTGACCGCGGTCGCCGGCGCCGTCCGCGCGGCGGGCCTGTCCGCCCTGCTGCTGACGCCGGGCCCCGACCTGCGGTACGTGACCGGGTACGACGCCAAGCAGCTCGAGCGGCTGACCTGCCTGGCCATCCCGGCCGCAGGCGACCCCTTCCTCCTCGTGCCGAGGCTTGAGCTCGCCGCGGCACAGGCGTCGCCGGCGTCGGGCCTTGGGGTGGAGATCGTGCCCTGGGCAGAAACGCAGGATCCGTTCGGGATAGTGAAAGACAGGCTCGGCACGCTGACCTCAGTCGGGCTGTCCGACCGGATGTGGGCGCTGCACGTGCTGCGGTTCCGCGCGGCCTTCCCGGCGGCGGCACAGGAGCTCGCCAGCACGATCCTGTCCCCGCTGCGGGTCCGCAAGACGCCCGCCGAGGTCAGCGCGCTGGCCGCGGCGGGAGCGGCGATCGACCGGGTGCACGCCCGCGTGCCGCAGTGGCTGCGGCCCGGCCGTACCGAACGCGAGGTCGGGGCCACGATCGCCGAGGCCATCCTCGCCGAGGGCCATGCCCAGGTGGACTTCGTGATCGTCGGCTCAGGGCCGAACGCGGCCAGCCCCCACCACGAGGTCTGCGATCGCGTCCTGAGCCGCGGCGACGTCGTGGTCGTCGACATCGGGGGCACCATGCCGTCCGGGTACTGTTCTGACTGCACAAGGACGTACGCGATCGGCGAGCCGCCTGCCGGCTTCGCCGCGTACTACGGCGTGCTCAGGCAGGCCCAGGACGAGGCGTGCCAGGTCGTGCGGCCGGGCGTCACCGCCGAGTCGGTCGACAGGACCGCCCGCGGCATCATCGAGGCGGCGGGCTACGGCGAATGGTTCATCCACAGGACCGGTCACGGCATCGGCCTTGAGTCGCACGAGGATCCGTACATCGTCGAGGGCAACGGCACGGCGCTGCAGCCGGGGATGGCGTTCTCCGTGGAGCCGGGGATCTACCCAGGCCCGCACGGCGCGCGGATCGAGGACATCGTCGTCTGCACAGGCGAGGGTCACGAGCGCCTGAACAACGCCACCCGCGAGCTCGTCGTCGTCGAGCGATAGGGAGGCGCCTACCGGTCGGGGGAGTCACCCCGCTGCTGGTCGGCGAGGAACTGCTCGAACTGCGCCGCCAGCTCCTCGGCCGTCGGCATCTCCTCGCCCTCGGCGAGCAGGTTCTCGCCGTCGGCGGCTACCGCCGCGTCGTACTGCTGCTCAAGGCTGTGCACCAGCTCGGCGACCTCGGTGGATTCGGCGACCTGGCGGTCGATCAGCTCGTTCGTGCGGTCCGCCGCCTCGCGCAGCTCGAGCGCCGGCAGGTCGAGCCCGGTCACCTCGCACACGGAGTCGAGCAGTGCGAGCGCCGCGGTCGGGTACGCGGCCTGGGACAGGTAGTGCGGCACCTGCACGGCGAACCCGATCGCGTCCCGGCCGGCCTCGCCGAGCCGGAACTCAAGCAGCGCGGACGCGCTCGCCGGCACCTGCAGCTTGCTGGGCATCTGGACCCGGTTTGTCACCAGCCCGGTCCTGGTGGCGTGCGTGAGCACGCCCAGCGGCCGGGTGTGCGGGAT
>JASHPP010000663.1 GCA_030038035.1 Trebonia sp. | reverse complement strand
GGCGGGCGGCAGTGCGGCGGGACGCGTGGGCGCGCGCTGGGGCAGTCCGGCCGCCGGCCACGGGGGCGGCGGCGCCTGCGGCGGGTAGGCATGCGGGGAGACCTGCGTGTATCCCGGGCCGCTCGGGCCTGGCTCAGGCGCGCCGGGCGCGAGATAGGTCCCGCAGCGAGTGCAGAAGCGCGCTCCCGGCTTCAGTTCCCGTCCGCACTGCGGGCACCAGACGCTTCCTCCGGCCATCGCCCCACCCCACTTGCCCCATCCCTTTAAATCAGGCTAAAGGAGCTTTTGCGGCGCGCCAAGACCACCAGTGCCGGCTATCTGGTGCCGGTTATATCTGGCCCCACGTGTAGGTCGGCAGGGAGTAGCGCCTGGCGATCGGATTCCACAGCGCGACGAAGGCCTCCTTGTCGCTGGTCGCCACGTCGTCGGCGCCGTAGGACGCCTTCAGGTTGGGGTCGGCGGGGTTGCCCTTGTGGCAGCCGCGGGAAATCGCGTCGTTCACCCACCGGGCGAGGTCGGTGTCCGCCTGCGCCGACGCCCGCCAGGCACCGTTCAGGTCCGTGATCATCGCGGCGGGCAGGGCCGAGCGGCCGGGCAGGGCGCCGAGCCTGGCCAGCAGGGTCTGCCGGTTGCCTGCGGCGGTGGTGAGGGTCTTGGCGTCCTCGGGCAGCGCCTTGCCGCAGCCTTGCGCGTTCACCACCGCGTCGATGACATGGGTGCGGTCGGCGCCGCTCTGTGCAAGCAGGCTGGACAGTTTCGCCGCGGCCTGCCGTTCCTGCAGCGTCGAGGCCCGCGCGCTGGCGGACGGCGTGCTGCCCGCCGTGGTGCCGCTCGCGGGCGTGTTGCCCCGCAGCGACACGAGGACCGCCACCACGACGACGAGGATCAGCGCGGCGGCGATGATCGCCGGGGCGAGCGGGCCGCCCGGGCGCCACCGGCGCGACCTGGGGCGGTCCCACGGCTGGGGGACGCCGGACGGCAGCCCGGGCGGCAGCGCCGGCGAGCCGTCCGCGAACGGCTCGTTCATGCCGGCGGGCGGCGTCGGCCATGGCTGGCGGCCGTCGATGCCCGCGGGCGGCGCAGGCCAGGGCTCCGGGCCGGGCCCCTGCCCCTGCGGCCCGAACTGCCGCTGCGGCCCGAACGGGCTCTGCTGGCCGAACGGCCGCTGCTGCTGGAACAGCCCCTGCGGCTGGAGCATCCGCTCCGTGTCCGACATCGGCGGCGGCGCGCCGTAAGGTGGCGGCGCGCCGTAAGGCGGCGGCGCGCCATAGGGCGGGGGCGGGGGCGGGGCGTCGGGGGGCGGCGGCGGCCACGGCAGCCGGGACTGCGCCGACGGGGGAGGAGGTGGCGGTGGGAAAGCCGTATCGGCGGCCAGCGGCCGCCCGCAGCCTGCGCAAAATCCCGCACCCGGTCGCACGGGGTGCCCGCACGCCGGGCACCACGAACCACCCATATCATCCATCGCGTCCCTTTCGGGTCCCTCTGCAGGCTAGACCCACGTGCCGGCGCCCGGCAGCCAAACCGGAAGATCTGGCGGCGGCCAGGAGGCGCCACGGCCCGTTCGGAAGAAAATTCACCCGCAACCTCCAACGACAGCGGTGCCGCGCTGACAGAATGCGTGTGTATTCGTTCGTGCCTGTCCCGAGGAGGCAGATGCGCGTCGCCGGGCACCTCCGTCGGCCGGCCAGCGTGATCGCGGGGCTCGCGGCCGCCGTCGTTCTCCTGGTGCCGGCCCAGGCGGCACTGGCCGCGCAGGCCGCGCAGGCCGCGCAGCCGCCGCAGGCGGCGCGGGCACCGCAGGCGAGCGGGCCCGCGGGCGTGCTTGCGCCATGGGCCGAGCTGGCGAACGCCGCCACCGGGGCGCAGCTGTGGGACCGGTCCGCGGGCATCGAGCGGCCGATGGGCAGCATCGCCAAGGTCATGACCGCGTACGTGGTGATCGGGGCGGGCCACCTGAACCGGGTGATCACGGTGCCCAAGGGGATCATCGCCTACGACGACCGGTATGGCGCGAGCACCGCGGGCCTGGTGCCGGGGGAGAAGCTCACCGCGCTGCAACTGCTTTACGCGCTGCTGATTCCGTCCGGATGCGACGCCGCCTACACGCTGGCCTACGCGTACGGCCCCGGCGGGGCCGCCTTCATCGCCCAGATGAACGCGACAGCGCGCAAGCTCGGCCTGACCAGGACGCATTTCTCCGACTTCAGCGGGCTGCCCGACCCGGGGGAGTACACCACCTACTCCACCGCGCAGGACCTGATCATCCTGGGGCTTGACGCGATGAGGCTGCCGCTGTTCCGCCGGATCGTGGTGCTGCGCTCCTACCACCTGGCGGCCGGGCACGGGCACCTCGCGCACACCTGGCAGACCACGAACCTGCTGCTCGGGCACTACTCCGGCGCGGTCGGCATCAAGACCGGATACACCCAGGCGGCCGGGTACTGCCTGCTGTTCGAGGCGCGGCGCGACGGCGAGACCCTGATCGGGGTCGTGCTGCACTCCTCGACGGTCAGCATGGCCGGCGCCGCCAGCGACGCGGAGAAGATGCTGAGCTGGGGGTTCGGCCGCGATTAGCGGGCCGCGCCGCCCAGGTAGCTGGCCGCGAGCAGCGCGCTGTCCTTGCCCAGGTCCTGCGCCGTGCCGGTGGCCGCGAGCTCGCCGTGGGACAGGATGTAGCCGCGGTCGGCGATCTTCAGCGCCAGGTGCACGTGCTGCTCGACGAGCAGCACGCCGGTTCCGCTGCTCGTCGCGTACTCCCGCACCACCGGCAGCAGCCGGCCGACGATGACGGGGGCGAGGCCCAGGCTCATCTCGTCGAGCATCAGCAGCTTCGGCCTGCGGCTGAGCGCGCGGGAGATCGCGAGCATCTGCTGCTCGCCCCCTGACAGCAGCCCGACCCTGCGGCTGGCCAGCGGGCGCAGCGCGGGGAAGTGGTCGAACGCGGTTTCCATTTCCGCCGGGGCGCCAAGGCCGTCCAGCCGGAAGTGCTCGGCCACCGTGAGCCCGAAGAAGATGCCGCGGTCGTGCGGAACGTGCGCGATGCCCAGCCGCGCCCGCGCGGTCGGCGCGACCCCGGCCAGGTCGGCGCCGTTCAGCCGGACCACGCCGCCGGCCGGCTTCAGCAGGCCGGAGATCGCCCGCAGCGTGGTGGTCTTCCCCGCGCCGTTGGCGCCGAGCAGGGCGACGACCTCGCCGCTGCCCACGGTCAGCGACAGGTCGCGCACCACGGGCGCCGCCCGGTCGTAGCCGACGCTCAGCCCATCGAGTTCCAGTACCGCGTCGGTGGCCGCCATCCTCGCCTAACCCACCCTTACCGTGCGAACGTGATCAGTGCTAGCTTTCTACACCCCATGCTTACCCGGCATTGGCACGATCGCCAACTTGCCAGGTACCGAGTATGTGCCCACCGGACACTTGTCCGGATCGTGACCTTGATCGTCAGCGAAACGGTTGACGACGATCGGTCGCAAGGCCTTGTCTTGAGGGAGTATTTCAGCCAGGTTTCTCTATGCCCTCTCGGAGACAATAGCGATGGAGCGAATCCCCGTCACGCATGCCGGAAGCCTGATCCGGCCGAAGGAACTGCTTTCCTTTTTGTCGGCAAAGGACTACGGCCAGCCCTACGACGAGGCCGCGTACGAGGCGGAGCTGAGCGAGGCTGTCAGCGACATCGTCCGCAAGCAGGTTGAGACCGGCGTCGACATCGTCGACGACGGGGAGATGGGCAAGTCGAACTGGATCACCTACCTGTACGAGCGGACCAGCGGCCTGGAGTCCCGCCCGATGGAGCAGGGCCTGTCGAGCATCCTGCCGGCCAGCAGGGACCGGCAGGCGTTCCCCGGCGCCTACGCGGCCCTCGACTCGCTTGACGAGGCCGCGACGAGGTCCAGCACGGGCGCTTCGGCCGAGGAGGAGCAGCTGCGGGCCGGGGGATGGTCCGCCTGGTTCTGCACCGGCCCGCTGGGCTACGACCGCGCCGCGATCGACCGTGACCTGGGCAACCTCAAGGCGGCGCTCGCCGCGGCCGGGCACGACTTGTCCCAGGCGTTCCTGCCGGTCGTCGCGCCCGCGTCCGCCTACTGGCTGACCAACGAGTACTACGCGACGGACGAGGAGTTCGTCTATGCACTCGCCGAGGTACTGCACGAGGAGTATAAGGCGATCGTGGAGGCCGGGCTGCTGCTGCAGGTCGACGACGCCGTGCTCATGCACGAGGCGGACACGATGCTGTCGCGCGGACAGTCCTGGGAGGACTACAGGAAGTGGGCGCAGCTGCGGGTGGAGGGTCTCAACCACGCGCTGCGCGGCCTGCCGCAGGACCGCGTGCGCTACCACGTGTGCTTCGGCAGCTGGCACGGGCCGCACGCCTTCGACCCGCCGCTGCGCGACTCCATCGACCTGGTCCTGCAGGTCAACGCCGGCGCGTACGCGATCGAGCAGGCCAACCCGCGGCATGAGCACGAGTGGCGGATCTGGGAGGACGTGACGCTGCCGGAAGGCAAGCAGCTGATCCCCGGCGTCGTCACGCACCACACCAACGTCGTCGAGCACCCCGAGCTCGTGGCGCAGCGCCTGGTCCGGCTCGCCAACCTCGTCGGGCGGGACCGCGTGCAGGCCGGCACCGACTGCGGCTTCGCGCAGGGCGCCTTCGTCCGCCGGGTCCACGAGGAGATCCAGTGGGCCAAGCTGGCATCTCTCGCCGAGGGTGCCAGGATAGCCTCACGGGAACTATGGGGGAGAAAAGGCTGACGCCTGAACGCTTAAATCAGGCAGGAGCGGCGTCGTTAGCGCTTTGAAGAGGGAATTAACCACGCAGGAGGGACTAACGTGGCAAGACATAGACATAGCACCCTGGCATATGCCGCCGCAGCCGTTGTCGCGGCGGCTCTCACCGCGGTCGCCGGCTGCTCAAGCTCAAGCTCGAGCTCGTCGACCACCACGTCGACCACCACGCCGACCACCGCGCCGGCGACGACCCCGGCCGCCTCGCCGACCAGCACCACCGGCGGCCTCGGCGCCCAGTCGGTGACCAACTACCTGACCTACACCGGCGGGACGTCCGGCCCGGCCAACAGCTCGCTGACGCCGGTCCAGATCGGCTTCTTCAACCAGCAGGGCGGTTCGAGCTCCGTCGGGCCGCTGGCCACCGAGGGCGCCGAGATGGCGGTCACGTACATCAACGACCAGCTCGGCGGCGTGGACGGCCACCCGATCAAGATGAACACCTGCTTCATCGCCAACACTGACGCCGAGGGCACGACCTGCGGGCAGGAGTTCGCGGCGAACAAGAGCATCGTGGCCGACGTCGAGGGCGGCGTCGCGATCGGCGTCCAGACCTTCTACACGGCGATCGGCACCAAGACGCCTGTCATCGTCGGCGTGGCCGCGACCGGCACCGACGGCGTGCAGCCGAACGCGGTGATCCTGTTCGGCGACGCGACCCACGTGCTCGGCCCGTTCGGCACCTACGCCGAGGACGTGCTGCACGCCAAGACGGCGGCGCTGGTCTACCCGGACATCCCCGGCATCACCGAGGGCGCCGCGGCGATCGAGGCCGCGCTGAAGTCAGTCGGCGTGAGCGTCAAGGCCGTGGGCTACGACGAGAGCCAGACCGACCTGACCAGCGTGCTCCTCGCGGCGGGCGCCACCACCGCCGACATGGTGATCCCGTACAGCGACTCCACGGGCTGCGTGAACCTCGCCAACAGCCTGAAGCAGCTCGGCATCACCGACTCCGAGAAGATCGTCTCGGCGCCACTGTGCCTGAACGGGCAGGTCGCGGCGGGGCTCGGCGGCAAGTACCCGATCTGGACGTACGCGATCGCCAGCTCGCTCTACGGCGACCCGACCGACCCGGGCATGCCCGCCTACGAGGCCGTGGCGAAGAAGTACGAGCCCGCGGCCGACGCGCCGGACCCGTGGAACATCGTCGCGTTCTCCGAAATCCTCACGCTGGACAAGTTCATGAACGAGGTCGGGTACTCGAACCTGACCCCGGCGGCGATCCTTGCCAAGGCCAAGGCGTTCAAGGGCCCGCTGGCGCTCGGCGCTCCGGCGCTGGACTGCGGTGAGTTCCCGTCCGCTCCGGCGGTCTGCAACGACCGTGCCCAGTTCTTCCGCTACACCGGCAGCGCCACGGCGCCCTTCATCAAGGTGGCGGGGTGGCTCACGCCGCCGTCGTGACCTATCGCCATAGTGACTGACCGGCCGGGCCGTGCCGCGGCCGCGGGGCGGGACCACTCCGCCCCCGCGGCCGCGGCACGCCGCGCATTGACCACCCCTGACACACTCAAGGACTGACCGGTGCAAGAAATCCTGCTGTTCATCCTGCTCGGACTTGGTTCCGGCGCGCTCATCGCCGGCATCTCGCTCGGCGTCGTGGTCAGCTACCGAGGGTCCGGGGTCATCAACCTGTCCGTCGGCGGCATGGCCATGATCGGCGGCTATGCCTACTGGTCGCTGAACACCGGCAAGATCACGACGCTGCCGACCTGGGCATGCCTGGTGCTCAGCCTGGTGTTCGTGGCCATCGTCGGCGCGATCGTCGAGTTCGTCGTGTTCCGGCCGATGCGCGACTCACCGCCGCTCGCCAAGCTCGTCGCCTCGCTCGGCGTGCTGCTCGTCCTGCAGGCGTCGATGCTGCTCGCCTTCGGCGTCACGGAGCAGCCGGAGCCGAGCATCCTGCCGCAGAACACGGTGCAGCTCTTCGGGGAGCCGGTCCCCGTGGACCGGTTCATCCTCACCGGCCTGGTGATCGCGGCGGCGGCCGTGCTCGCCGCGATCTACAAGTGGACGAGGTTCGGCCTGGCGACTCGCGCCGCGTCGGAGAACGAGGTCGCGGCCATGCTCGGCGGCCTGTCACCGAACACGATCTCGCTGATCAACACCCTCGTCTCGTCGCTGCTCGCGGGCGCGCTCGGCATCCTGGCCGCGTCGATCACCGAGCTTGACCCGCAGACGCTGCCGCTGCAGATCATCCCGGCGCTGGCGGCGGCGCTGCTGGCCTCCTTCACCTCGTTCGGGATCGCGTGCGGGACGAGCATCGGGATCGGCATCCTGTACTCCCTGATCGAGTACGCCTCGGCGCAGACCTGGTTCCCCCAGTCCGGCGGCGTCGCGCTGCCGGGCGTCACCGACCTGCTCGCGTTCCTCATCATCGTGGGCGTCCTGTTCTGGCGCGGGGCGCGGATACCGGGCCGGGGCGAGCTCGTCGAACGGCGGCTGCCCGAGGCCCCGCGGCCGCGGCACATGGTCCGCACGGGCACGATCTGCTTCGTCGTGGCCGCGGTGCTGCTGATCATCTTCCCTTACGGCTTCCGCGAGGCCCTGATCAACACGCTGATCGGCACGCTGATGGCGCTGTCGCTCGTCGTCATCGCCGGGTTCGTTGGCCAGATCTCCGTGATGCAGCTGAGCCTGGCCGGGGCGGCCGGCATCACGGTCTCGCACTTCGCCACCAACTTCGGGATCACGTTCCCTGTCGCGGCCCTGGCGGGCATCGCGGTCGCGCTGGTGATCGGCGTGCTCACCGCGATTTCCGCGGTGCGGGTGCGCGGGATCAGCCTGGCCGTCGTCACGCTCGCCGGCGCCGTGGCGATCGAGAACTTCGGGTTCGACAACAGCACTTGGGGCACCGGCCTGGCAGGCTCGCCCGTGCCTGAGCTGAAGTGGTTCGGCCTGGACCTGGGCCCGGACGCGCCGTTCCGCGGTCTCGACGGCGACCTGCCAAGCCCGGTCTTCGGCTGGGTCTGCCTCGTCTGCTGCGTGCTGCTGTGCATCTGGGTCGGCTACGTCCGCCGCGGCAAGCTCGGCCAGCGGATGCTGGCGGTCCGCTCCAACGAGCGCGCCGCCGCGGCGGCCACGGTCAACCCGCGGATGGTGAAGCTGGCCGCGTTCTCCATCGCGGCGCTCATCGCCGGGGTCGCGGGCGTCCTGTACGCGTACAACTTCCTGTCGGTCAGCGTCGACTCGTTCGACGCGGTCACCGCGCTCAGCCTGATCGCGTTCGCCTACGCAGGCGGCATCTCGCTGATCTCAGGCGCCGTGCTCGCCGGCATGCTGTCGGCGCAGGCGCTGATCCCGTTCGCGCTCTACGACTGGTTCGGGCTGAACGGGAACTGGTTCCTGCTCGTCGGCGGCGTGCTGCTGATCTTCACCCTGCTGCGCAACCCGGAGGGCGTGGCCGGCGACCTGTACCGGCGCCTGCACAAGCGCCCGCAGGTGCACGCGCCGGAGGCCGAGGGAGCGGTGCGCGAGCGGCTGGTCCCGCGCAGCGCCGCGTCGCGTCCGGACTTCTCCGGGCGGCCGGCGGCGCTGGCCGTGTCCGGCCTTTCCGTGCGGTTCGGCGGCGTGCACGCGGTCGACGACGTCTCGCTCGAGGTCAAGGAGGGCGAGCTCGTCGGCCTCATCGGCCCGAACGGCGCAGGCAAGACCACCCTCATCGACGCCATCTCCGGCTTCGTGACCTACAC
>JASHPP010000662.1 GCA_030038035.1 Trebonia sp. | reverse complement strand
ATCTGGTCGATCACCTGCATGTCGGCGTGGCCGGTGACGACCGGGACGGTCATCGCGTCGCAGCCGGCGGTCTCGGCGCCGGTGCCGGCCAGGTAGCCGGCCTGCCCGGCGCGGGCCCGGAGCCAGGCCTCCTCGACCGCGGCGGCGCCGGGCTGGGAGCGCAGCCAGGGAAACGGGATGTGGGCGATCACCTGGGTGTCGGCGCCGGCCCGGCCGGGCACCATCCGGGCGCGGATCAGCAGCTCGCAGCCCAGCTGCAGCGCGTCGTGCCACCGCTGGCCCTCGCTGCGGTGATCTTCGGGGCCGGCCTTCTTGCCGAGCGCCTCCAGCACCGCCTGGACGGCGGCGCCGCATTCGGGGGTGAGGCTGCCGCGCAGGACGGCGGCGCCGCCGAACGTGGTGCCCACGGCCAGGTAGCGGTCGTCGAACCCGCCGTCGTCGTCGTCGGGGTCGGGGTGCTGGGCGCGCCATTGCTCCCAGGCGGCCGCCGCGATCAGCGCCAGGTCATCCACGGACGCGCCGGCCGCCGCGGCCTGCAGCAGGATCGTGCCGGTCTGGGCGCGCAGCTCCTCGGGGAGCTTCCTGGTCAGCTCGGTGATCTGCAGCCCGCAGGATTCGGAGACCTGCCCGGCGGCCATCGCGCCGGCCACGCCGGGGTGGGCGCTGAGCCGGCGCATCTGCCGGACCGCGGCCTTGGCGTCCTTCCTGGTCATCTGGGTCCTGGCGGCCAGCCAGGCGGCCGGGCTGCCGTACCCGTCGGCATCATGGGCGCTGGCTGCGTCGAACCGGCGCAGGAAAGCGGCGTGCGCCGCGGTGAACCTCGCCCGCAGCCCGCCCAGCGAGACCAGCACCTCCCCGAGCCCGGCAGCGGGGAGCTCACCGGCCGCCGGGGAGTTGAGGTAGTCCAGCCCGGCGCCCATCAGCCGCAGCGCGTCGGCAACGCTGCGCGGCGTGCCGTCGTTCTCGCCTTCGCTTCCGGTGCGCATACTGGATCACCTCCCCGGAGCCGGGTCTTGTTTGCAGGCTTACCACGATTATAGCACACCCGTTCTATGTAGGACAACAAATGACACAAGATCGTTTTCGAATATCGAGGAAGTACCGGTCATGGGCACGGACCTGGCGCACCGCACCAGGGCGAACGTGTCTTTACAGGTGCGGTCGCCGACGCGGTCAGCCTGTCGGATCAGGGAACCCGAAGTGCTGGACTCGCACCACGAGGATGACGTCGTCCCGGTAATCCTCAAGAAACCAGATCATCACGGTGCCCTCGCCGTAGCTCTTCACGTTGGACACCGCTTCGCGGACGTCGAGTGACGTGCCTATTCTGCGCACCGCCACAGCGTCGGCAATCCGGGACGCGAGGCTTTCCACCTGGTCAATTTGGGCCTGGGCGAGCCCGCCCACAACAGTGGCTGCGTCCGGAACGTACTCCCACGTCCAGTCGCTCATGCAGTGGCTGTCTCAGCCTGCCGCAAAATCTGGCTGATCTCAGCCGCAGCCGCCCGTCGCTCCGTACGGTCCTGCGACTCGGCGACGATGCGCTCGCAGGCATGCAACCGGGCCGCCAGCTGCGGCCAGCGTTCAACGGCAACCCAGCTGAACCAGTGCTCGACGAAGTACCGGGCCGGAAGCAGGCTGTACTCATCCCGCGCGCGTGCAGTCGCGGCCGTCCAGTCGGCCTCGAACCTCGCGAGAGCCGCCGGGTCAAGACGCGCCACGGCCGCGCGGATCGCCGCAGGCTCACGCTCTGGCAGCGGCACAACCGGCTGCTGTCCTTCTACCAGCGGGTGGTTCATGGACACTCATGCTAACCCACGCCGGAAAGACGGCCGGCCTCTAGTACTCCAGCCGTAGATCGTGATCTTGTTGCTGAGGCGACGTGGACTGTCGGTTGTCCGGACTCGATCGACCTGATCTGTGGGTCGTCTGTTCCTTTCCGTCTAGTGGAGTCCGCCCGGACGGGGGGAATCCTTGATCTCGCTGAGCCTGGCCGCCGCGGCCTGGGTCCATTCCGTCCTGTGTTCGCCGGCACGGAGGGCATCGTCGATCTCGCTGAGCTTTTCGGGGGACAGCGTGCCCGCCCGCTCGGTCAGGTCGTCCCGGCTCAGGGTGGTCAGCCAGGTGCAAGGGGTGAAGCCCGGGCGGGGGAACACCACGCGCAGCGCGCCTTCGAAGGGCAGTCCTTCCTGGATGCCGACTGCCACTTCGATTCCCAGGCCGGAGATGTCGGCGTCCGCCGGGGCGACGACCTGCATCGCCAGGAACCCGGATGGCTCGTCTTCCGACAGCAGCACGACAGGCCGTCGCTCGTCGAACTCGGCCCACCAGACCTCGCCTCGGCGCATGTGCCCTCCTGGTACGAGACGGCGGGCGGATGCCGCGCCGGCCGCCGCTGGCAGGGATGCAGCCCTGTCTCCCGGCCGAGCCTAGATCTTCGGCGTGCCGGTGCTGGAGACGGGGCGGCCACTGTCTGATCATCGCGGTTTGTGATGACAGGTGATGATCTTGTGGTGGCCGCTGGCCACAGCGTAGCCCCCGTCCGCTGGGCGGGGGTACTCGATGAGCTGATGACCCGTGCCGGGACCCGTTTCCGCAGGGCAGAGCCGGGGCGCCGGGCGCGGGCGTTCGTGCTGGGACTGATGGCCGAGCTGCCGCGCAAGAACTGCCGGACGATAGCTGAGCATGCCGGGGACGCCACGCCGGACGGGATGCAGCACCTGCTGGCGCGGGCGCGTGGGACGCAGACGGCGTGCGGGATGACGTGCGCGGCTATGTTGCGGAGCACCTGGGCGATCCGCAGGCCGTGCTGGTGGCCGGCGAGACCGGTGACCTGAAGAAGGGCAGTGGCCGGCGTGCAGCGGCAGTACACCGGGACGGCCGGGCGGATCGAGAACGCGCAGGTCGCCGTCTACCGTGGGTACGCGGCCCGGCGCGGGCACGCGCTGATCGACCGGGAGCTGTACCTGCCGAGGTCCTGGACTGATGACCCGGCCCGCTGCGCGGCCGCCGGGATCCCCGCGGACGTGAAGTACGCGACCAGGCCGCAGCTGGCCCGGCGGATGATCGGGCGGGCAGTCACCGCCCGCGCGGGTGCCGTTCGCCTGGGTCGCCGGCGATGAGGTCTACGGGGATAACGGGCCGCTGCGCAGCTGGCCGGAACAGCAGCACATCGCAAACGTGCTGGCCGTCGCGTGCGATCACCGGGTACCAGCCGGGGCCGGGCGCACCGTCCGCGCCGGTGAGCTGGCCGCCCGGCTGCCCCGGCGGGCCTGGCAGCAGCTGTCAGCAGGCAACGGCGCCAAGGGCCGCCGGCACTACGACCGGGCCTGGGTCACCGTCAGCCACCCCGGCCCCGGCTGCCGGTACCCGCTGATCCGCCGGCACCGGCACACCGGGGACCTGGCCTTCTACTGCTGCTATGCTCCGGACCCGGTCCCGCTGCCCACCCTGGTCAGCGTCGCCGGACTCCGCTGGACCACCGGGGAAAACTTCCAGGCCGGCAAGGGCATCACCGGCCTGGACGAGCACCAGGTCCGCCGCTGGACCTCCTGGTACCGGTGGGCCACCCTCGCCATGCTCGCCGCCGCCGCCCTCACCATCGCCGCCGCCCTCGAATCCCTCCGCGCCCCGGCCCCCGCCGGGCAGATCCCGCTGACCCGCAACGAGATCGCCCGCCTCTTCGCCAGCCTGACCATCAAGCACCCGCACGACCACAGCCACCGGATCCGATGGTCAAACTGGCGACGACACCACCAGCACCGCGCCAAAACCTGCCACTACCAGCGGCAATCAACCCAAGACCCATGAACGCAGCGATCTACGGCTGGAGTACTAGCGCGCACAGATCGGTGGAACGCCAAGAGCCGCATCCACATCCCGCGCAGCAGGAGTCCTGGGCGGCGCGCACAAACGCGGTTACAGTGAACGGTGGCGAGCACGCGGGGCTGGTTCGAGTCCGTGGCCGAGGCGCGGCGGCGTGCCAGGCGGCGGCTGCCCCGGTCGGTGTTCCT
>JASHPP010000661.1 GCA_030038035.1 Trebonia sp. | reverse complement strand
CCCACCCCCGGCGGACGGTGCGAACACCGGGCGACCGTCATCGGCCTGGCGCCGTGACAGGTTTTAGCGCGGCATTGACGAGAGCGTTCTCCGTCGCTTGACCGCCTGTCTTTGGGCCATCTGGATGTCATGGCACGTCAGTGACGATGGTGCCCCGGCGCGTGGCTATCCTTCCGCCGCCCTGGCAGCCGGTCAGGGTTTCGCCGGCATACAAATGGCCGGGCTTCACGGATGGCCGCGGCGACTTATCGCATCGCAAGGGCGATAGTCTCAGAAAGCAATGATCACGGGGCCCGCCAATGCCGCGAATCGCGGCCGATCCGCCGGGAAACGCAAACGTGATTAACAGTAAGGTCCGTGCCTAGGCGCCGGAGGCGCTCTCATCATCCGCAGCATGCTATTACATCACTGCATTACCAGCCGCGATTAGCGCTTGACGGCGGCCGCGGACGGCGGGCCCGGACTTGAAAACCGCGGCCGCCGTCCAGGCGGCCCGCCCGCCAAGCTGGCGCAGCCGGACAGGCCAGCCGAACGCCGCGATCTTGCTGCCGGGTTCGTCCCGCGTAGCCTGGAGCCCATCAGGGAAACTCCATGCGCGGGGGGCGTATTGACTGCGACGGTTCCCGCCGCCGTATCATCGGCTGTCATGTTAACGCTCACATCGGCGAACAAGGAGCGTGTGAATAATGCCCGCACCAGCGGCACTGGACAGCGCCGGGGCGCTGCATGGCCTCGAGGTCTGGTTTCTGACCGGAAGCCAGCACCTGTACGGCGAGGAAACGCTCCGGCAGGTGGCAGAGCAGTCCCGTGAAATCGCCGGCGCGCTCGCGTCATCGCCTGGCATTGCGGTGCGTGTGGTGTGGCAGCCGGTGCTGACCCGGCCGGAGGACATCAGGCGGGTGATGCTGGCGGCCAACGGCGATGATCGCGTGATCGGGGTGATCGCGTGGATGCACACGTTCAGCCCGGCCAAGATGTGGATCGCCGGGCTGGCGTCGCTGGACAAGCCGCTGCTGCACCTGCACACCCAGGCGAACGTGGCGCTGCCGTGGGCGGCGATCGACTTCGACTTCATGAACCTGAACCAGGCCGCGCACGGCGACAGGGAGTTCGGGTACATCCAGGCCCGGCTTGGGGTGCGGCGCAAGACCGTGGTTGGCCACGTGTCCGACCCGCGGGTGACAGCCCAGGTGGGCACGTGGACCCGCGCCGCTGCCGGCTGGGCCGCCACCCGCACGCTCAGGCTCGCCCGGTTCGGGGACAATATGCGCTTCGTGGCGGTGACCGAGGGCGACAAGACCGAGGCGGAAGCGGTGTTCGGCGTCCAGGTCAACACCTGGGGCGTCAACGACCTCGCCGCGGCCGTGGCCGAGGTGACCGAGGCGGAGATCGACGATCTCATCGCCGAATACGAGGAGCGGTACGACGTCGCGCCCGAGCTGCGGCCGGGCGGGGAGCGCCAGCAGTCGCTCCGCGACGGCGCGGCGATCGAGGCGGGCCTGCGCTCCTTCCTCGGGCAAGGGGGCTTCGGCGCGTTCACGACGAACTTCGAGGACCTGGGCGCGCTCAAGCAGCTTCCCGGGCTTGGCGTGCAGCGGCTGATGGCCGAAGGGTACGGGTTCGGCGCGGAAGGGGACTGGAAGACCGCCGTGCTCGTGCGGGCGGCCAAGGTGATGGGGGCGGGCCTGCCCGGCGGGGCGTCGCTGATGGAGGACTACACGTACGACCTGACGCCGGGCGATGAGCGGATCCTGGGCGCGCACATGCTCGAGGTGTGCCCGACGCTGACCGCGGCCAGGCCGCGGCTGGAGATCCACCCGCTGGCGATCGGGAACAGGCAAGACCCGGTGCGGCTGGTCTTCACCGCCGACCCGGGACCGGGCATCGTGGTGGCGCTGTCGGACATGCGGGACCGGTTCCGCATGGTCGCCAACGTGGTCGAGGTGGTGCCGCCTTCGCAGCCGCTGCCCAGGCTGCCGGTCGGGCGCGCGGTGTGGCGGCCGGCCCCGGACTTCCCGACCGCCGCGACGGCCTGGCTGCAGGCGGGCGGGGCGCATCACACGGTCATGTCGACCGCAGTGGGCGCCGAGGCCTTCGCGGACTATGCCAGGATGGCTGGCGTGGAACTGCTCGTCATCGACGAGGCGACGACCGTGCGGGCGTTCGAGAACGAGATCCGCTGGAACGCGGCCTATTACCGGCTGGCCGGCGGGATCTGATGCCATACCAGACGGCGCGCAAGACCAGCACGCACCTCGCCGACGGCAGGGAGCTCATCTATTTCGACTCAGCGGCCGCATCCGGCCGGGACCGCGCCGCCTATCCCGACACCAGGCCGCTTGGCAGCGGGCCCGCGCCGGGGGAGTCCCGCCTCGACCCGCTGCTCGGTGAGTGGGTCACGGTGGCAGGCAACCGGCAGGAGCGGCCGTACCACCCCGGCCCCGACGTGTGCCCGCTGTGCCCGTCCACGCCGCGGCGGCGCACCGAGATCCCCGCGCCCGACTACGAGGTGGTGGTGTTCGAGAACCGCTTCCCTTCGCTGGCGGGCGGCGGCCTGCCGGCGCGGGATTCGCTTGTCGGGCCGCTGCCGCACCTGCTGCGCGGCGGCGGCGGTCGCTGTGAGGTCGTCAGCTTCACCGACGACCACAACGCGACGTTCGCCGCGCTTGACGACGCCAGGGTCCTGCTGATCCTGGAGGCGTGGATCGACCGCACGGCCACCCTGTCCACGCTGCCCGGCATCGAGCAGGTGTACGTCTTCGAGAACTGCGGCGCGGAAATCGGGGTGACGATCAACCACCCGCACGGGCAGATCTACGCCTTCCCGTACCTGACCCCCAAGATGCGCTCGGTCGTGGCGGCAAGCGCGGACTACCTCGCGCGCACGGGTGAGAACCTGCACGACGCCGTGCTCTCCGCCGAGCTGGCCAGCGGCCGCGTCGTGTTCGAGAACGCCGAATGGGCCGCCTTCGTCCCGTTCGCCGCGCGCTGGCCCTACGAGGCGCACCTGTACCCCAAGCGGCGGGTGCCCGACTTCACCGCGCTCGACGACGCACAGCGGGCCGCGTTCCCCGCCGCGTACCTGGACCTGCTGCGGCGGTTCGTGCGCCTGTTCCCCGGATTGCCGCCTGCGTACATCGCCGCCTGGCATCAGGCACCCCCTGGCCCGCCGGGGGAGCGGCCGGGCGTGGCGCTGCACGCGGAGGTCTTCACGGTCCGCCGCGCCCCCGACAAGCTCAAGTACCTGGCCGGCACGGAGTCCGGCATGGGCGCCTTCATGGACGACATTCCGCCCGAGGTGGCGGCTGAAAGGCTGCGGGCGGCGACGGCATGACCGCCGCGGCACCGGCAAGGTCCGTCGCACAACAGGCCCTTGAACTGTTCAGAACGGCCGGGTTCTCCGCCCCCAGCGCACCGCCGGCCGGCGTGTGGGCGGCGCCAGGTCGGGTGAACGTGATCGGCGAGCACACCGACTACAACCAGGGGTTCGCGGCGCCGATGGCGATCGACCGCTATACGGCGGTCGCGGCCGCGCCGCGTTCTGATGGCCTGCTGCGCCTGCTCTCCGGCGCCGGCGCCTTCCGCGGCCCCGTCGCCGAAGTGCCGCTGCACGGGCTGTCCCCGGGAAGAACGCGCGGCTGGGTGTCGTACCCGGCGGGGGTGGCCTGGGCACTGCTTGAGGGCGGAGTGCTTGACCGCGGCTCGTTCGGCGGCGCGGACCTCGCGTTCGCCTCGGCCGTGCCGGTCGGCGCGGGCCTGTCCTCGTCGGCGGCAATCGAGTGCGCGACCGGCCTCGCGCTCGCCGCGCTGGCCGGCGCGGACCTGCCGCCCGCGATGCTGGCCCGCCTGGCGCAGCGCGCAGAGAACGCCTACGTGGGCGTGCCAAGCGGCCCGCTTGACCAGCTCACCGCGGCCTTCGGCGTCGCCGGCGCGGTCCTGTTCATCGACACCCGCTCCGGTGCGGTCACGCCCTACCCGTTTGACTTGCCGGCGGCGGGCCTGACCCTGCTTGTGCTCGACACGAAGGTTCACCACGACCTCGGCGCCTCCGGCTATCCGGACCGGCGGGCCGCGTGCGAGCGGGCCGCGCGGACGCTTGGCGTGCCCGCGCTGCGGGACCTGACGGTCGCGGACCTCTGCCGCGCCGAGCGGGAGCTCGACGAGCAGACGGCACGCCGGGTGCGGCACGTCGTCACCGAAGACGAGCGGGTGCTCGATTTTGTCAGCCTGCTCGCCGCCGGTGACCTGTCCGGGCTGCGGCTGCGCGCGGCCGGAGAGCTGCTGACCGCCTCCCACGTCTCGCTGCGCGACGACTACGAGGTCTCGAGCCCGGAGCTCGACGCCGTGGTCGCCGCGGCGCTGCGCGGCGGGGCTTACGGCGCGCGGATGACCGGCGGCGGATTCGGCGGCAGCGCGATCGCGCTGACCGCGACGGCCCAGGCTGACGAGGTGGCCCAGGCGGTCCTGGCGGCGCTGCCCGGCGCGGACATCTTCCCCGCCGTGCCCGCCGGCAGCGCGTACCGGGTCTGCTGACCCGGGGTACCCCCGGCTAACCGAGCTGCCAGGCCGCGGCGTCCTCGCGCAGCGCGGCGTACTGCTCCCGCACGTGCGGCACCGGCACCGCCGTATAGATCCGCGCCGGGCGCGCGGGCCAGTCCGGCGGGGCGGCCGCCCCGCCGCCCGCGTCGCCTCCGCCCGTCGCCAGGCCCGCCAGCGCCCACGCGGCCTGCCGCGCCGCGCCGAGCGCGACGTACTCGGCGGGTTCCGGCACCGTGACCGGCACCCCGAACACGCCGGGCGCGATCGCCCGGATCGCCGCCGACCGCGCCGCGCCGCCGATCAGCACGACCCGCCCCGGGGTGATCCCGCAGGCCTCCAGGCGGTCGATCGCGTCGGCCAGCGAGCAGAGCACGGCCTCGACCGCCGCCCGCGCGAGGTTTTCCTGCGTCGCGTTGGCGGTGGTGAGCCCGCGCAGCACCCCGTTCGCCGTCGGCCGGTTCGGGGTGCGCTCGCCGTCGAGGTAAGGCAGCAGGGTCAGCCCGCCCGCCCCAGGGGCCGCGGCGAGCGCGAGGTCGGACAGGCCGGCCGCGGTTGTGCCCAGCATCCGCGCGGTGACGTCGAGCACGCGGGCCGCGTTGACCGTGGCCACAAGCGGCAGGAACCGCCCGGTCGCGTCGGCGAACCCGGCGACCGCGCCGGTGGGGTCGGCGGACGGCTTGGCGGTCACCGCGTAGGCGGTGCCTGACGTGCCGATCGACACCACCACGTCGTCGTCGGCGAGGCCGAGCCCGAGCGCCGCGCCCATGTTGTCCCCGGTGCCCGCCGACACCGCCGCGCCCCAGGACGTCCGGCCGGCGACCTCCGCGGGAGCGGCGACGCGGGGCAGCGCGACCGGCCTGCCGAGCGCGGCCTGCGCGTAAGCGGGCAGCCAGCTGTCGGACGCCGGGGAGAAGTAGCCGGTGCCCGAGGCGTCCCCGCGGTCCGTGGTGGGCTCGATGTCAACCCGCCCGCCGCGCAGGCGCCAGGTGAGCCAGTCGTGGGGGAGCAGCACGCTGCGCACCCGGCTCGCGTGTTCGGGTTCGTTCTCCGCGAGCCAGCGCAGCTTGGTGACGGTGAACGACATCGTGGGCACGCTGCCGGTGCGCGCCGCCCACTCCGCGGGCCCGCCGAGCTCGGCCACGAGTTCGCGCGCCTGCGGCGCGGACTTCACGTCGTTCCACAGCATGGCCGGGCGGATGACCTCGCCCGCTTCGTCGAGCACGACCATGCCGTGCTGCTGGGCCGCCACCCCGACCGCGTCCGCGCGGTCGAGCAGGTCACGTCCTGCCGTGCCGAGCGCCTGCCACCAGTGCTCGGGGTGGCACTCGGTGCCGTCGGGGTGCGGCGCCGATGCCTGCGCGACCACGGTCCCGTCTGCTGCCTCGCAGAGCAGGATCTTCGTGGACTGCGTGGAGGAGTCGATCCCTGCTACCAGCGGCACGAAACCGACGTTAGCGCATGCCGGCCGGCCTGAGTAGGAGGGCTTTAGTCCCGCGTCACGGTCAGCGAGCCGCCGCAGCAGGTGCCGCGCAGCCGCAGCAGCGGGTCGCGCGGACCGCCGTCGTGGCCGGCCACCGTGCGGCTCGCGCCGAGGACCAGGACCTGGCTGGTCAGCCCCCATCCGGCCGGGACGGTGATCGCGATCCGGCCGGCCACGCCGTAGACGGTCAGGGTGATCTCCCGCTGGCTGGGCACCGCGGCCCGCAGGTCGAGGTCGACCTGGCCGAACACGGCGGTCACCGTGCAGAACCGGCCGATCGGGAAACGGCCGGCCCGCTGCGCCGCGCCGCCGATCACCGTGCACCGGTGGGCGTCCACCGCGCGGTAAAGCCCGCTGCGCCGGACGGGGAGCGCGGGCAGGTCGGCGGTCAGCGCGACCACCTGGTCCCTGGTGCGGGCGGCGAACAGGGCGTCGAGCCGGGCGCTGTGGTCGGCCAGCGACAGCCGCCCGGCGGCTACCGCGTCGGCGAGCGCCTCGGCGGCGGCGTCCCTGTCCGCGTCGGAGGCGAGGATGCCCTCGGCTGGCTCCGCCATCGTGCTCCTTTCCCTGCCGCCCGGCAGTGGCTAGCCGCCAAGCAGTTCGGCGATCCGGCGCGGCCAGTCCGCGTCATGCGCCGCCGTCCCGGCCAGCGACCGGGCGAGCAGGGACGCGCGGGCATCCGGCCTGGCCGCGGCCGTCAGGCCGGCGGCGTGCACGGCCGCCGCGTCGAACCCGGCGTCATCGAGTGCCCGGTTGATCGCCGCGCGGCGATCACCGCCGTCGCTGTCGTCGCCGCCGGTCCGGTAGACGAAGGTCATCGGCTCGGCGACGTTGAGCACCTCATAGGCGACCCGGCCGCCACCCGGGGCGCCGGGCGGCCGGCAGCACAGCGCGAACGCGAGCACGGTGGGGTCCTCGCCGCGCACGGTCAGCGCCGACAGGTCCTCGGTCTCCGGCGTGAGCAGTCCGTGCGTGACGCCGGCCCGCGCCGTCATCGGGCGGGAGCCGCCGGAACCGCCGAAAGCGCCCGAGTTCATCCCCGCGCCAAGCGCGCGCAGCGCCCACA
>JASHPP010000660.1 GCA_030038035.1 Trebonia sp. | reverse complement strand
GACGACCGGTTCTGGCAGCGCGGCGCGCTCGACATCAAGGGCACGCTGCGCGCGCTGGTCAACGACCTGGAGCACAAGCCGATCCAGGGCGGTTCCACGATCGAGCAGCAGTACGTGAAGGATGTGCTCGTGCTGCAGGGCCTCGGCAATCCCACGGCCGAGCAGGAGGCCATCGCCGACACCCTGAACCGCAAGCTGGACCAGCTGCGCATGGCCGTCCAGCTCGCGCACGAACTGTCCAAGCAGCAGATCCTCGCCGGCTACCTCAATGACGCCTTCTACGGCAGCGGAGCCTGGGGCATCGAGGCCGCCGCGGAGACCTACTTCAACACGACGGCGGCAAAGCTGACCCTCGTCCAGGCCGCCACGCTGGCAGGGATCGTCGAGGACCCCAGCAGGTACGACCCGATGCTGAGCCCCACCCAGTCGGTGCAGCGCCGCAACACCGTGCTCGCCCGGATGATGCAGACCAAGGTGCTGTCCCCGGCGCAGGAGGCGGCGGCGCTGACGCAGAAGCTGGTGCTGCGCCCGGGCGCGGTGCAAAGCGGCTGCTCCGCAAGCAGGAACATGGACGACGCCTTCTTCTGCGACTACGTGATCCACACGATCTTGCTTGACAAGCAGTTCGGCGCGACCACGGAGGACCGCGCCAGGCTGCTCGCCACTGGCGGCCTGCAGATTTACACCACGCTCAGCCCCGAGGACGAGAGCGCGGCGACCAACGCGGTCAACTACGTGCTGCCCTCCGACAACGACAACGTCAACCCCGCGCACAACGCCGACACCGAGGTGCTGCTGCAGCCGGGCACCGGCAAGGTCCTGGCGATCGCCGAGGACCGGCCGTACGGCACCGGCAAGGGCCAGACCGAGGTCGACTACGCGGTCAACTCCGCCTACGGCGGCAGCGCAGGCGTGCAGACGGGTTCGTCGTCCAAGCTGTTCACCCTGATCACCGCGCTCGAGCAGGGCGTGCCTTTCGGCTTCCAGCTGACGGTTCCCGGCACGACGACGGTGACCGGTTACTACAACTGCCAGGGCCAGCCGGCCGGGTACTACAACGGGCAGTCTGGCGTGTTCAACGTGACGAACGCCGAGGGGCCCGGCACGTCCACCGACACGCTCTACACGGGCACCACGAACTCGATCAACGTCTTCTACGCGAGGCTCGAGCAAAAGGTCGGCCTGTGCAACGTCGTGCACACGGCCGTCGACCTCGGGATGACGCGGGCGGACGGGACGTCGCTGCTCGCGCAGGACGGCTCCCTGCCGCCTGCCGACGACCTGCCTGCCTTCACCCTCGGCGTCGTCAACGTCTCTCCGATGTCCATGGCCGCCGCGTACGCGACGGCGGCCTCCGGCGGCATCTACTGCGC
Source organism: Trebonia sp. (assembly GCA_030038035.1). The sequence goes on along the minus strand of JASHPP010000660.1, from coordinate 6,676 downwards.
GCCGATCGTCCTGGACAAGGTCATCGACGAAGACGGCAAGTCGCTGCCGGTGCCGTCGGCGGGCTGCCACCGGGCACTGACCGCTGACGTCGCGAACGCCGTGAACTACATTCTGCAAGGCGTGCTCACCACGGGGACCGCCGCCGGCATGGAGCTCGCGAACTACGAGGCGGCAGGCAAGACCGGCACCTCCAACGTGGAGAACGGCGACGGCACGCCGTACGCGGCGTTCGCGGGCTACACCACCGCCCTGGTCGGGTACGTCTCGGTGTTCAACCCGGTCTCGCCGACGGTGGACACCATGACGAACACGAGCGCCTGCTACCAGCTGGAGTACGGAGGCGTGGAGTGCCCTGGCGAGATGTTCGGCGCTAACGCCCCGGCGACGACGTGGCATATGACGTTCGACCACGCCAACCTCACCGGGTCGGTGGACTTCGCGCCGGTCTCGCCGTACAGCGAGCTGTGGAGCCTCGGCACCGGCCTGGCCCCCAAGGCGCCGGCGAAGAAGCACACCAGTGGCGGCAACGGCGGCGGCGGCGGTAACGGCGGCGGCGGTAACGGTGGCGGCAACGGCGGTAACCCGAACCCAATCGGCGGTAATCCGATCGGCGGGCCGCCGAACTTCTAGCGGCGCGCTGCGCCGGCTGGCGGTGGCCGCTCGCCGGCCCTAGCGGCTATCCGCCGACGGCCAGCTGCCGCCGCACCTCGGCCGCGACCCGTGCCCCGTCGGCGCGCCCCGCGACCCGCAGGGACACGGCCTTCATGACCTTCCCCATGCCGGGCATGCCGACGGCACCGGTCTCGGCGATCGCCGCCGACACGATGCCGGTCAGCTCGTCGTCGGTGAGCTGCGCCGGCAGGTAGCCGGCCAGCACCTCGCCCTCGGCCCGCTCGGCCGCCGCCTGGTCGGCACGGCCCGCGGCCTCGAACGCGTCCGCGGCTTCCCGCCGCTTCCTCGCCTCGCGGGTGAGCACCTTGACGATCTCCTCGTCCGACAGCTCGCGTGCGGTGTCCCCGGAGACCTCCTCGGTAGTGATCGAGGTGAGCGCCAGCCGCAGCGTCCGCAGCCGCACCTGGTCGCGGGCACGCATCGCGGCGCTGAGGTCGCCGCGGAGCCGGTCCTTGAGTTCTGCCACGCCATCTATCCTGCCGCACGCATCCGCCGGCGTATTGCGGACAGTGCATGGCTAATCGCATGGCACCATAGGTTAGGTGCGAGCAGGAACCCTGATGTCCATCGCGGCGGCCGCAGGCGTCGCGACACTGGGCTACGCCACGGTCATTGAGCGCAACTGGTTTGTACTGCGGCAGCAGGACGTGCCTGTCCTGCCGCCGGGCACGGCCCCGCTGCGGGTGCTGCACATCTCGGACACCCACCTGACGCCCGGCCGGCATCGCCTCATGGCGTTCCTGCGGTCGCTGGACACGCTGGAGCCGGACCTCGTGGTGAACACGGGCGACTCGATAGCGTCACCGCTGGCCGTCCGCTGCCTCCTTGAGTCTCTCGGCCCGCTGCTTGACCGGCCTGGGGTCTTCGTCTACGGCTCTAACGACCTTTACTCGCCCAAGCCGGCGAACCCGGCGCGGTACCTGTGGCGGACCAGTGTCGGCGAGCACCGGGCGGAGGAGCCGGACCTGCCCTGGGAGAAGCTGGGCGAGGAGCTGACCGCGAGAGGCTGGCTGGACCTGAACAACCGGCGCGGCCAGCTGAAGGCCGGCGGGCTGAACATCGCCTTCGCCGGCGTGCACGACTCCCACAGCTTGCGGGACCGGTACCACCTCGTCGCCGGGGAGGCCGACCCGGCGGCGGACCTGCGGCTCGGCGTGATGCACTCCCCCGAGCCGCGCGTGCTGGACCGGTTCGCGGCCGACGGTTATGAGCTGCTGCTCGCCGGGCACACGCACGGCGGGCAGCTGTGCGTTCCCGGGTTCGGCGCGCTGGTCACGAACTGCGGCATCGACCGGGCGCGGGTGCGCGGGCTGAGCATGCACCCGCAGGCGGCCCCGGCCGACGGGAGGACCGCGTGGCTGCACGTGTCCGCCGGGCTCGGCACGTCCCCGTGGGCGCCGGCCAGATTCGCCTGCCGGCCGGAGGCGACGTTGCTCACGCTGGTGCCGCGCGCTTCGTGAGCGCATCCCGGCACCGTCCGGCGGCGCGCGCGCAGCGGTCGGGACATCCGCTAAACTAGCGAAGGTTCGCCCGCGGGCTCCCAGATCAGGATCTGGTGATCAGGCGCGGGCGGCGGGGTGTAGCGCAGCTTGGCAGCGCGCTTCGTTCGGGACGAAGAGGCCGCCGGTTCAAATCCGGCCACCCCGACCAGCTCAGCGGCCAGTTTCTCGTCATGAGGGGCTGGCCTTCGACACGATGGGCGCCCGCGGCCAGGTCCCAGACCGCCGCCATCGCGAACAGCAGCCAGCGCAGCCGACATAGGATACATACCGCTTCCATGAACCCGGACAAAACGGACACCAGCCCGTGCGGTTCGTATCCTATGTGACCGATACCGTCCCACTATCTGAGACAGCCACCGGGACAGCCACCGGGGCAGCCGTCCGGGCCGCAGCCGTCCGGGCCGCAGCCGGGCTCGCGGGTTACCTCACGCGACAAATGCGGCCACCCACGGCCCTGGCCAACGCAGGCCAACGCAGGCCAACGCACGCTTCACTCGCGGGCTTCAGTGGCCACGTCCCGCGCGGGGCGGCGCGCGGTCAAGCGCGCTTTTCGTCAACTCGGGAAGACGCGTTACTCGCCCCACAAAATATAAAAAGACTATTGACCGCGTACTCCAGAGCCGGCGACAACGCGTCCACCTTATGAGGGAATGATGGGCCCGCGGGAGCGGTGCTTCGTGGCCTGGGCAGTCCTCGCGCGCACTGACAATTCACGCTGACAGGCGGCCCCGATCGACGCCGTGGCACGTCGGCCGACGAGGACGATGAGCACTGGGAGGAGGTGTGCACACCATTGGGGCATTCGGTCGGCATCCACTACGCGACCGTTTCCGTTATGTTCGGCATTGGCTTGGTCATGCTCTGGCTGCTGCTGGCGGGTTACAGCATCAAGAGCCTTTCGGCTGACGTACTCCTCAGCCTCACTGGCCACCTCCGCACGCCCCCGGAACCATGGCTCGAAAACGCCCTGCGGAGCGCCTTCGCCGAGTTCGACAGGGAACTCGCCGCGATTTTGCATGACAGGTGCAATCCGGTTCGCCCGCTGGTGGGCCCCCCGGCGCAGCCCGCGCGCTCAGTCGACCCCGAATCCGACGCCGGTTAACTTTGGTAACACCCCGACCACTTCATGCCGCATGCCGTTAAACACAGGGCAACCGTCTGGCCACTCACTTGGCGTACAGTCCGGAACGTCGGCTCCCCTAGCGCACAACCCGCCACCACTCCCGCGAGTCTGGAATGGAAGGACCGCCCATGAGGCTGACCGTGATCGGGTGCGGGCATCTGGGCGCCACCCACGCCGCCTGCATGGCCGAGATCGGCCACGAGGTACTCGGGGTCGACGTCGACGAAGGCAAGGTCGACCTGCTGAACAGCGGGCGCGCCTGGTTCATGGAACCCGGACTCGACGAGCTGCTCGCCCGCCACACCCGAAACGGCAGGCTCAGTTTCACCAGCAGTTTTGAAGAGGCTGCCGCGTTCGGCACCGTCCACTTCCTTGGCGTGGGGACGCCGAGCCTGCCTGGCGGGGACGGGTACGACCTGTCCCAGGTGTACGGAGCGGTGGCCGCGCTCGCTCCGCACCTGACCAGGCCTGCGCTCGTCATCGGCAAGTCAACGGTCCCTCCTGGCACCACCGGCCGCCTGGTCCGCGAGCTCAGGACCAGCGCGCCCGCGGGGGACGCCGTCGAGGTCGCGTGGAACCCCGAGTTCCTTCGCGAGGGACACGCCGTGGGCGACACGCTGCGCCCGGACCGCATCGTCGTCGGGGTGCCGGGGATGGCTGCCGAGGCGACTGTGCGCGAGGTGTACCGGCCGCTGACCGAGGCGGGCGTGCCGCTCGTGGTGACCGACGCGGTGACCGCGGAACTCGTCAAGGGCGCCGCTAACGCGTTCCTCGCCACGAAAGTGTCGTTCATCAACGCGATGGCCGACATCTGCGCCTGGACCGGGGCTGACGTCGCCGTGCTCGCTGACGCGGTGGGCATGGACCAGCGGATCGGCCGCGCGTTCCTCACCGCCGGTCTCGGTTATGGCGGGGGCTGCCTGCCGAAGGACGTCCGCGGGCTCGCGCAGTTCGCCGACACCGCGGGAGCGAAGGGCGCCGCCGACCTGCTGCTGCTGGTCGACGAGATCAACTCAGGCCGCCGCCAGCAGGTTGTGGACCTGATGGCGGGCCTGCTTGGGCACTTGCCCGGCAAGCGGATCGCGCTCTGGGGCGCCGCGTTCAAGCCCGGCACCGACGACGTGCGCGACTCCCCCGGGCTTGACGTGGCTGACCGCCTGGCCCGCCTGAGCGCCGAGGTCGTGGTCTACGACCCGCAGGCAGCCGGCAACGCCCTGGTGGCATTTCCGCACCTGCGCTACGGCGACAGCGCGGTGGCCGCCGCGCACGAGGCGGATGCCGTGCTTGTGGTCACGGCCTGGCCCGAGTTCGCGGCGGCGGACCCGGCCGCGGTATCCGCCGTCGTACGCAGCCGGCTGCTCATCGACGCGTGTCAGGGCACGAATCCCCGGCCGTGGCGCGCCACCGGATGGACGGTGGCCGCCCCGTTCCCAACCCCCGATTATCCCGAACGATCCCCGGTTACTCCGGACACCGCGCCCGGCTCTCACCAGGGCTAGGCCGACCCGGCTTGCCGCCCTGCGGTTACCCGGCGGTGATGGAACGCCCGCCGGCCGGGCGAACGCCGAGCAGGCTGGTGCGCGCCGTCTGGGCTTGGAGCGGCAGCGGCGCGGACGTGTGGCCGCCCTGGCCGGCGGCGCGCTTCTTCGGATCGGCGGCGAGCCGCAATGCGAGCGCCGGGCACATGTCCACGGCCTGCTGCGCGTCTTTTTCGAGCCACGGGGGCACGGGGATCGGCATGATCACGGGGTAGCCCGTCTTGTCCAGGTGGACGAGCTCGGGCACCAGGTGCGCGCACAGGCCGTGTCCCTCGCACCGCACCCAGTCCACGATGAGTTGCCTTGCGTCGGCCGTCTCGGGCCCCTCGGGCAGCGGGAGCACGCCGCGAACCGGGCGGCCGCACGTGGAGTGGAAAACGTGCGCCGCGAGGTCTTCTGCGAAGACTTCGAGCGCGGAGAGCACGAACCTGGTGGTGCCGTCGGGATGAGCGCATGAGCCGCGCCCGTTGACCGTGGCCGCCGCGCGGCGGGCCACGTCGAGCGCCTCGATGCCGCCCGACCCGTCGACGAGCGCCGCCAGCGCCCGCGCGATGGAGGGCAGGCCGAGCCGGCAGGGCCCGCACTGGCCTGCCGATTCGCCGGCCAGGTAGTTCGCGACCCGGGACACCTCGCCAAGCGGGCAGGTGCCGTCGCCGAGCGGCAGCACGATGCCCGCCCCGAGGGTCCCTCCCGCCGCCGCCAGCCCTTCCCTGCTGACGGGGACCTGGTAGGCGGCTTCGGCATCGAGCCACATGCCGTGGTAACCGCCGACGAGCACCCCGTCGCCGGCCGGCGCCTGGCAGATGTCGAGGACGGCGCCGAGCGGGACACCGGTCGGACACTCCACGACGGCCGCGTGCTTGGCGGACCCGCTGACGCTGAGCAGCACCGTTCCCGGCTCCTCGGGAACGCCGACGGCGGCGAACCGGGCGGGCCCGAGCAACGCGAGCACCGACACCTGCGCGAACGTCGACGCGTTGGAGAGCAGGGTGGGCAGGTCGTCCACCCCCCGCTCGGCTGCCAGCGTCTTGCGGCCAGGCGGCAGGGGCTTCTTGCCGTTGATGCCGCGGATCAGCGCGCCGGACTGCCCGGAGATGAAACGCTCCGGCTGCTGGACCACGCGGACCATCTTCCGAAGGCCCGGTTCGGCCGCGATCGCCGCCTCGATCGACCGGTTGGCGAGCTCAGAGCTCGTGACGCCGACGACGATCTCCTCGGCGTCGATCGCCTCGGCGACCAGCGCGGCACCGCTCAGGATCAGGTAGGGCGACCTGATCATGAGCATCTTGTCCTTGAACGAGCCGGGCTCCCCTTCAGCCGCGTTCACCACGACAATCGTCGGCTGGCCGGTCTTCTTCGCCGTGTCGACGACCACCTGCAGCTTGCGCGCGAACGGGAACGCGGCACCGCCTTGGCCGCGCAGGTCGACCTGCGCGGCCATGGCGATCAAGTCGTCGGCCGACGTCCGCGGCAGCGGGCCGAACACCTCGCCGTGCGCCTTAAGGTCCAGCCGCGTCATCCGGTCCAGGCCGGCCGTCAGCCGGGCGGCGCCGATCCGCATGATCATCGGCACATCGAGTTCGGCGGGGGAACTCGGGTTCATCGAAGGTTGTCACCACCATGGAATCGGCTGCGGGAACCCCGGTAGCCGGGCATGCCCGGCCCCGGCTCGCGGTACTTGAGGCTGGGGTCGGGCTCGGGCGCGCCGCCGTCCCATGGCGGCTGTCCGGGCTGCCACTCCCCGGCGCCGGCACCTCCTGCCCGGCCCGCCGAGCCGGCCCGCTCCCATCGCCCGCCCGGCCCGGCCCAGTCCGCTGGCCCGGCCGGCCCGGGCCAGTCC
>JASHPP010000659.1 GCA_030038035.1 Trebonia sp. | reverse complement strand
GCGTTGCCATCCGTCCCGCCGAGGTCGCGCTGCGGTCCTTCGGGCAGCCGAACTCGGTCGTCAGCCAGTTCGACTTCTGGGATGACTCCTACGAGGGACGACGGCTTTTCGCCGAGGTGCTCGGGACGTTCCTGCTGGTCCTGGTGGCCGTCGGCGCCGACATCGTCAACGCCAGGTTCGGCGGCAACGCGGTCCCGTACGGCGCGCGTGTGGTGGCACCGGGGCTGATGGTGACCGCGGTCATCCTGTTCATGGGGACGGTCTCCGGCGCCCACCTGAACCCCGCGGTGACCGTGGCGTTCGCGGCGCGCGGCAACTTCCCCTGGAAGCGCGTCCCCGCCTATATCGTCGCCCAGTTCGTCGGCGCCGTCCTGGCCACGCTGCTGTTGTGGGCGCTGATCGGCAAGCAGGGCAGCGCGGGGCTGACCCTGCCCGGCCACGGCATCTCGACGACCACCGCGATGCTGTGGGAACTGATCCTGACCGCCGGGCTGGTGAGCGTGATCCTGGGCACCGCCTCCGGCGCACAGCAGATCGGGCCATTCGCAGCCATCGCGGTAGGCAGCTACATCGCGCTGGCCGGGCTGTGGGGCGCTCCGGTCAGCGGCGCGTCGATGAACCCGGTCCGGTCGCTCGGGCCCGCCCTGGTGCTCGGCGACTGGACCTCATGGTGGGCCTACCTGGCCGGCCCGGTGGCCGGCGCGGCCGTCGCGGTGGGCATCGCCTACGTGCTGCGCGGCCGCGGCGGGGGCCGCAGCGGCGTCGCGGCGGCGCAGGGCACGCTCGGAGTGGACTGGCGCCCCGGCCCCAACCCGCGTTCCTGAGCCCGCGCTGGCGATGTCAGGTGATCTCGCTGGCGTAGACGACCACGTTGCTGAGGTAGGAACGCGTCGCGTAGTCGAACGTGCCGCCGCAGGTGATCAGGCGCAGTTCGGGGTCGGGCGCCGGGCCGTAGACGGACACCGTGGGGAAGTCGTCCTTGGGATACATCCGCACCGATGTCACGCGGAAGACCGCGAGTGTCCCGTCCGCTCGCCTGACATACACGCGGTCGCCCGGGCGCAGCTCGGAAAGACGGAAGAAGATCCCCGGTCCCAGATACGAATCGATGTGCCCGGCGATGACGGCGGGCCCGACGGCACCGGGACGCGGGCTGCCGGTGTACCAGCCGGCGATCGACGCGGTCGGCGGGACCTGCAGGGCGCCGCTGGCGGTCAGGCCCAGGTGAATCAGCGGGGTCTGCACGCCGATGGCCGGGATGGTCAGCGCGACCGGCAGCGGGACCGGGGCCGCGTCAGGGCGCGGCGCGGCCGCTATCGGGCCCGTCGGGGCAGGCAGCACCGCGGCGGCGGGCCATTGCGGCGTGACGGGCTGGCGGGTGAGCACCAGCCCGATGCCGCCTGCCGCGAACGCGGCGAGGCCGGCCGCCATGGCGAGCACGGCGCCCGGCCTGCCCGCCATCCTCACGCCCGCGCGCCCGGACGGTGACGAAAGCGCACCGCGCCACCCAGGGCGAGCAGCGTCCCCGCCGTCATCACCGCCACCCACGGCAGCGGGGAAGACGGGGCGCGCGGTGCGGTACCGCCGAACCCGGTCGCGGCCGCGCCCGCGGGCATGTCGCCGCTGCCGGCGGCGTCCAGCAGGTTGTCGATCGTCAGGCCGCTGGTCCCGTCGAGCACTACCAGCGTGTGCACGGTTCCTGCGGCCAGCGTCACGCGCGCGCTCGCGCTGGCGCCGTCGCCCGCGACGAGCACGGTCGCGGTGGCCGGGGAGACGGTCTGGTAGGAACTGACCGACCCGAACGCCAGGCCGCTGGCGAGCACCTGTCCGCCGAAGCTCACGGTGACCACGTGCTGGCGCAGCGACGCCTGGATCACCCGCACGAGGACCTTGCCTGGCGGGGTGCTCAGGTCATCGTGCAGAACTTGCAGCCGGAGCGCGGACTCCGGCCCCAGGCCGGCCACGGTGTAGGCGTTGCCTGCGATGACGTCCACGCTGGCCGACAGCACCGGCGCCGAGGTGGGCGAGGCGCCGGCGGCGCGCATGGCGACGCTGTAAATGCCGGCGGCGACCGGCTCGTAAGGCGACACGGTGCCGTAGCCGACATGGTGCAGCACCAGTTGCGCGGTCGAGTCGCCGAATGAGTACAGGTACACGTCCACCGGCGGCGTGTTCGGGGACAGGTGGGCGAGCCTGATCCACCCGGTTCCCGAAGTGGCAGCCGAGGCCGACGCGGCGGCCGGCGCGATCATCAGGAAAACAGACGCCATCGCCAGCATCAGCAGCCGGCAGACGGATCGCGGAAATTTCATTGGTCCCTCCCCAAGCACCAGACCCGCTGTTCTTCACTACGGGCCGCTCAGCAGCCCCAGCGGGCTGGGAGCGGCGTATTCGACGCTCAGCACGGAATTGCCTGCGATGCCCGCGTGCGACGGCAGGAACGGCGGCCGCTGCGCGTCAAGGAACGACAGCAGCGACCGCAATCGGGCTCCTGACCGGGCATTGCCGCCCGCGAGGGCTATCTCGGCGCTGCGGAACGGCACGGCCGGGCTCGCGCCAGGCGACCGATCGCCGAAGGCCAGTACCCGCACCTGCTGTTCGGCCGCCAGCACCGCGAGCGTGACGAGCAGCCGCGGATCCACCTCGCCCGCCTCCAGCGCCGCCCGGGCCGCCGCCGAGAAGCCGATGTCCCTGTTGCGGGCCAGTTCCCTGCCCGCGGTGATCCGCGCGCGCCAGTCGGCGGCAACGGAAGCCTCGTACGACGCCGCCCCGTCCGGCGCGACGGCACGGACCTCGATCCGCCCGGCGCCCGAGCCGAAGCTGGCGATCACCAGCGGCGCGTACACGCTGTCCAGGCGGGCGCCGAACTCGCTTCGCACGGCGGGCGTCGCGACGATCACGTCAGATCCCAGCGGGTCGGCCGTCGAAGTCCCGAGCAGCAGCAGCCTGCCCGCGGGCACCCCCTGCGCCTGCAGCGCGGCGCACATCGCGGGGTCGCAGGCCACGATGGCGTCCGCGGCGACCTGGCCGGCGATCCACGCCGCGGCCTGGCTGCGGGTCGCCGCGGCGGCGAGCA
>JASHPP010000085.1 GCA_030038035.1 Trebonia sp. | reverse complement strand
CCGCCGCCACGCCGGCCAGGGCGGCCGCGGCCCCGGCCAGGCCCGCCACGGCGAGCGCCGTCGCCCGGTCCTGCCTGCGCATCCGGCCCGGGATCTGCGCGTAGGGCATCGTCGTGAACGACACGAGCTCGTACTGCGACACGTAGCGCCCGGGCAGCCGGCGCTCCAGCGCGTGCCTGGCGGCGGTCTTGGCCCGGAAGACCGGGGAGTTCACCCGGTCGCGCATCTCGACGAAGTTGTCAAGCGCCATGTCCGCGATCGCGTCGCAGTTCGCCTTGCGGCGCTGCTCGTAGGCGGCCAGCGCCGCGCTCCACGAACCGCCCGTTTCGGCGAGGCAGCGGTCGATCTCGATGCAGTCCTCGAACGCGCAGTTCGCGCCCTGGCCGTAGAACGGCACGATCGCGTGCGCCGCGTCGCCCACGAGGGCCAGCGAGCACCCCGCGCCATGGTGCGCCCACGGCCAGCAGCGGATCGTGGCCAGGGACCCGACGGGATTGTTCAGGTAGTCATCGGCCAGGTCAGCGATCAGCCCGGCGGCGTCCGGGTAGTCCCGCAGGAAGTGCTCGCGGACCTGCTCCGCGCCGCGCAGCGCCGCGAACTCCTCCCCCGTCCAGAACAGCGTGCAGGTGAAGGAGCGGTCCAGGTTGGGCAGCGCGATCATCATCGACGAGCCGCGCGGCCAGATGTGCAGCGCGTCCGGGTCGAGCGCGAACTGCCCGTCCCGCGCCGGCATGGTGAGCTCCTTGTAGCCGTGCTCCAGGTAGTCCTGCCAGAACGTGAAGCCCTGCCGGAACGTGACCGACCGCCGCGCGGCGCTGTAGGCGCCATCGCAGGCGAGCACGATGCCCGCCCGTTCGGTTCGCTGCCCGGCGGCGGTCTCGAACGTCATCTGGCCGGTCGCCATGTCAAGCTCACGCAGGCGATGGCCGAACCGGAAGCAGACGCCCGACGTTCGTTCGGAAATATCGAGCAAAGCCGCGTTGAGCTCGGTTCGGCTGATCGAGTTGATCGCCTGGGTGCCGTCGGCGCTGTAGGGGCGGAAGCTCTGCTGTCCGTCGCGGCCGTGCACCATCCGGCCGTGCATCGGCAGCGCGCGGGACAGCGAAGGCTCGCGCAGCCCGACCTGGTCCAGGGCCTGCAGGCCGCGCGCGGAGATGGCCAGGTTGATCGAGCGCCCGCGCTCGGGCACGGCCACGCGCGGGTCGTCCCGCCGTTCGTACACGGTGACCTCGGTGCCGCGGCGCGCCAGCAGCGTGGCGAGCAGGCACCCGGCCAGGCCAGCACCGACGATGGCGACGGGGGCGCCCAGGGCGCCCGTGACCCCGATCTCAGGCATCGGTGTCGCCGGCGTCATCGAGGACCGCCGCGAGGGCCGTCGCGGCGCGCCAGCAGTCGTGGAAGGTGTTGTACATCGGGGCCGGCGCCAGCCGGATGACGTCCGGCGGGCGGGTGTCGGCGAAGACGCCGAAATCGTCGCGCAGCCGCCGCGTGACCGGGCCGACGTCACGGCCGCCGATCCGCACCGACAGCTGGGCGCCCCGGCGGTCGGGGTCGCGGGGCGTGATCACCTCGGCTGGCCGGGCGGCGCACACCTCGTCGAGCAGGGACTGCAGGTAACCGGTGAGCCGGACGCTCCTGGCGCGCAGCGCCGGCATCCCTGACTGGTCGAACATCTCAAGAGAGACCAGCACGGGCGCCATCGCGAGGATCGGCGGGTTGGAGACCTGCCAGGAGTCGGCGGTGTCCACCGGCGTCACCGCGGGCGCCATCTCGAACCGGGTGCGAGGGTCCGTCGACCACCAGCCGGCGAATCTGGGCAGGCTGCGATCGGCGAGGTGGCGCTCGTGCACGAACGCGCCGGCCACCGACCCCGGCCCGGCGTTGAGGTACTTGTAGGAGCACCACGCCGCCCAGTCCGCGCCGCACTCGTGCAGCCGCAGCGGGACGTTGCCAGCGGCGTGCGCCAGGTCCCAGCCGACGACGGCGCCGGCGGCCCGCCCCGCGGCCGTGATCGCGTCGATGTCGAACAGCTCGCCGGTGAGGTAGTTCACCGCGCCGAGCAGGACCAGCGCCACCCGCTCGCCGTGTTCGCGCAGGAAGCCCACGATGTCACCGGTGCGCAGCGCCGCTTCGCCGGGGCGCGGCGCCAGCCGGATGACCGCCTCGTCCGGGTCGTACCCGTGGAAGGCGGCCTGGCTGCGCACCGCGTAGCTGTCCGAGGGGAACGCGCTGTCCTCGATGACGATGGCGTGCCGCCGCGGCGTCGGCCGGTAGAAGCTCACGATCAGCAGGTGGAGGTTGACCGTCAGCGAGTTCATCGCGACGACCTCCTCGGGGCGGGCGCCCACCAGCCGTGCCGCGGGAGCGCGCAGCTGCTCGTGGTAGGGGAGCCAGGGGCGCCGGGCGTGCGTGTGGCCTTCGACGCCGAGCCTGGCCCAGTCGTCAAGCTCGGCCCCGAGCCGCGCGCGCAGCGCCTTCGGCTGCAAGCCCAGGGAGTTGCCTGCCAGGTAGGCGGCCTCGCCCAGCCCGTGCGGCGGGACACAGAATTCCGCTCGCCGGGCCGGCAGCGGGTCGGCGGCATCCAGCTCGCGTGCCTGCTGTTCGCGCCGTTCGCGCGGCATGACCGCGGTCATCGGGCCACGCCGAGGAAAGCCTGCGCGTTGCCGGACAGGATCGCGGCGCGCGCGCTTTCGTCCAGGAAGGCGGCCTTGCGGACCAGGCCGCCGGCCGGGCGCTCGCCGAGCGGGTAGGGGTAGTCGCTGCCCACGAGCACGCGGTCGGCGCCCACGGTGTCGACGAGCAGCCGCAGCGCCCGCTCGTCGAACACCGCGGAGTCGACGTAGAAGCGGCTCGCATAGTGCTCCGGCGGGTACTGCGAGGTGCCGATGACGTCGTGCCGCTTGTGCCAGGCGTTGGTCACCCGGCCCAGCCAGAACGCGAACGATCCGCCGCCGTGCGCGAAGCAGATCCGCAGCCGCTCGTCGACCCGGTCGAAGACCCCGCCAAGGATCATCGCCAGCAGAGACAGGTGCGTCTCGGCGGGCATGCCCACCAGCCATTGCGCCATCCAGCGGTCCGTCCGCGGCGAGCTCGGCATGTCCCACGGGTGCACGAAAACGGGCGCGCCCAGCGCGGCCGCGTGCTGCAGGAACGTCACCACCCCCGCGTCGTCGAGGTCGCGGTCGCCGACGTGGTTGCCGATCTCCACGCCGACATGCCCGGCCGCCAGGCAGCGGTCAAGCTCGGCGCAGGCCGCGTCGGGATCTTGCAGCGGCACCTGGCACATCGGCAGCAGCCGGCGCGGCGCGGGCGCGCAGATCTCCAGGGCCAGGTCGTTGAGTATCCGCGCGATGCGCCCGGCCTGGGCGGCATCGAGCGCGTAGGAGAAGAACACCGGCGTCGGCGACACCACCTGGACGTCGATCCCGTCGGCGTCCATGTCGGCCAGCCTGACAGAAGCGTCCCAGCAGTCCGCGGCGATCCGCCTGAACTCCCTGTCGCCGAGCATGATCACGGCGTCGGTCTCGGTCTGCGCGCGCAGCCACGGCGTGCCCGGCCCGAGGTCGGGCCAGCCGCGCGGCACGTAGTGGGTGTGCACGTCGACGACGCTGCCCTTGTCCGGCACCACGCTCAGCCCTTGCCCGGGTGCAGCGTCCCGCACTGCTTGCACAGCCGGGCCTGCTCGTCGGCGTAGAAGGCGGCGAACACCGGCGGCAGGTCGGTCACGATGTCGCGGACCTGCAGCTCCACCTCGTGCACGAGCGCCGAGCAGTTGGGGCAGTACCACTGGAACCTTTCCAGCGTCCCTTCCTTGCGGACCCGCTCGATCACCAGGCCGACCGACCCCT
>JASHPP010000658.1 GCA_030038035.1 Trebonia sp. | reverse complement strand
GGGGCTAGCGACCTGCTGGCAGCTGAGCTGGCCGGGAGAGCCGGCCGGGACCGTTCGGGATAAAGAATGTCGGACCCCGGGCTTATGGTGGAGCCATGTCCGGGACGGCCACCCAAGCAGACCTTGAGACCTACCGCCGCGAGCTGACGGGGTACTGCTACCGGATGCTCGGCTCCGCGTTCGAGGCCGACGACGCGGTGCAGGAGACGATGCTGCGCGCGTGGAAGAACCTCGACGCGTTCGAGAGGCGGTCGAGCCTGCGGTCCTGGCTGTACAAGATCGCGACGAACGTCTGCCTGGACGCGCTGCGCGGGGAGCGGCGGCGCGCGCTGCCGATGGACCTGGGGCCGTCGTCACCGCCGCTGGAGTCGCTGCTTCGCCCGTGGCCGGCCGAAGACACCTGGGTCACTCCCATCCCGGACGCTCGCGTGCTCGACCCCGCCTGCGGCGACCCCGCGGAGATCGCCGCCATGCGCGACTCGGTGCGGCTGGCGTTCGTGACCGCGCTGCAGCACCTGCCGTCCCGCCAGCGCGCCGCGCTGATCCTGTGCGAGGTGCTGCGGCTGCCCGCGACCGAGGCCGCGCAGCTGCTCGACAGCTCCGTGGCGGCGGTGAACAGCGCGCTGCAGCGGGCCCGCGCCACGCTCGCCGAACTGCCCGGCCACCAGCGCCCGGCCAGCGTGGACCCGGAGAACGCCGGGCTGCTCGCGGCCTACGTGGACGCGTTCTGCCGGTACGACATGACGGCGCTGCTCGCGCTCATCCACGCGGACGCGGTGATGACGATGCCGCCGTTCGAGCTGTGGCTGCGCGGCAGCGCCGACATCACCGCGTGGATGGTGCAGCCGGCGCCGAGCCAGTGCGCCGGGTCGGTCCTGGTCCCGGTCCGCGCGAACGGCGTGGCGGCCTGGGGCCAGTACAAGCCCGACCCCGGCGGCGGGTACGCGCCCTGGGCGCTTCAGGTGCACGAGGTCAGCGGGGGCAAGTTCAGCCGCCTCACGTACTTCCTTGACACCGGGCGGCTGTTCCCGCTGTTCGGCCTCCCGCCGCACCTGGACTGACAGGTGCGGGTTCTTTTCGTCAAGCAGGATCACGCCTCGCCCGGCGGCCTGGTCGGGGACGCGTTCGCCGGCCTCGGCTACGACGTGTCCGAGTTCACCGTCGTGCCGCGCGAGCGGTACCACTCGCCCGCGGTGACCGTGGAGTTCCCCGATCCGTCCGGTTATGACGCGATCGTGGCGTTCGGCGCGGTCTGGGCGGTGTATGACGACGCCGCGATCGGGACCTGGGTCCACGACGAGATCGCGTTCACGCGGGCGGCGCTTGGGCTCGGGGTGCCGGTCCTCGGGATCTGCTTCGGCGGCCAGCTGCTCGCGGCCGCCGCGGGCGGCGCGGTCACGCGCGCGCCGGCGCCGGAGATCGGCTGGAACGTGATCGAAACCGCCGGCACCGGGCTGATCGACCCGGGCCCGTGGTTTCAGTGGCACTCCGACCGGTTCACGGTGCCGGCCGACGTCCCTGTGCTCGCCAGGACCGCGCTGGCCAACCAGGCGTTCGTTTGCGGGCGCGCGCTCGGGCTGCAGTTCCACCCCGAGGTCACGGACGAAGTGCTCCAGTGCTGGCTGGATGGCGGCGGCTCGGCCGGGCTCGCCGCCGCCGGCGTGGACGCGGACGCGCTGCTCGCGCAGACGCGACGGCTGCAAGGCGCGGCCGCGGGCCGGGCGCGGGAGCTGGTGCGCCGTTTCGTCCGGGACGTGGCGGCCGCCCCAGTGGGCGCCGTGCCGGTAGCGTGAGGGGGTGCCGCACGCGATCGCCGAAGGTCTTGCCATCTTCGCGGCGGGGCTGGCCGCCGGCACGATCAACACGGTCGTCGGCTCCGGCACGCTGATCACGTTCCCGACGCTGCTGGCCTTCCACTACCCCCCGGTGCTTGCCAACGTCAGCAACAACGTCGGCCTGGTGCCCGGCGTGATGAGCGGCGTGCACGGCTACCGCGCCGAGCTGAGCGGGCAGCGCGACCGGGTGCTCACCCTCGGCGCGGCGTCGCTGTGCGGCGGCCTGGTGGGGGCGATCCTGCTGCTCGTGCTGCCCGCGGACGCGTTCAAGGCGATCGTCCCCGCGCTGATCGGCATCGCGCTGGTCATGGTGGTGATCCAGCCGTGGCTGGCCCGGTGGGTGGCCGGCCGCCAGCAGCCGCGAAACGGCGGGGACGGCCGCGACCCTGCTGACGGCGGGGGCGGCGGTGCGGCGGCCGGGGGGCCGGTGCTGTGGCTGCTGGTCTTTTGCACAGGGATCTACGGCGGGTACTTCGGGGCGGCGCAGGGCGTGCTGCTGATCGGCCTGCTCGGTATCGCGTTCACCGACAGCCTGCAGCGGGTGAACGCGGTGAAGAACGTGCTGGCCGGCGTGGTCAACGGGACCGCCGCGATCGTGTTCATCGCCTGCACGCACGTCGCCTGGGGGGCGGTCGCGCTGATCGCGGCCGGATCGGTGCTCGGCGGTCAGCTCGGCGCCCGGGTGGGGCGCCGGCTGCCGCCCTGGGGACTGCGGCTGGTGATCGTCTGCGTCGGCACGGCCGCCCTGGTCAAGCTGCTGGCCTGAGCGGCCGCCGCGCGGAGTTGGTGGTTCCCCGCCGCGCGGAGTTGGTGGTTCCCCGCGGGGCTGCCGGTGCGTAGCCTGCTGCTGTGAGCGCACCAGCAGATACCGGAGTGGGACAGCCCGGCTTCGTCGCGCGGCACGGGCTGCTGTCGGCCGAGGCGACCACCATGGCGCGGGAAGTCGCGGAACGGATCAAGACGCACGACCTGCGCACGGTGCGGCTGGTCGTGGTCGACCAGCATGGCGTGCCGCGCGCCAAGTCGCTGTCGCCCGCGGCGGCGGTCGCCGCCCTGTCCAACGGGCTCGACTTCTCCGGCGCCATCTACAGCCTCGATTCGGGCAACCAGGTGTTCGTGCCCGCGTTCGCGCGCGGCGGCGGCTTCGGCATCGAGGAGTTCACCGGCTTCCCCGACGTGATCCTGGTGCCGGACCCGTCGACCTTCCAGGTGCTGCCATGGGCGGACCGGACCGCGTGGCTGCTGTGCGACGCCTACTTCGGCAACGGGCAGCCGGTGCCGCTCGACGGGCGCGGCCTGCTGCGGCGGCAGCTCGCTTCGCTCGGCCAGCTCGGGTACGACTACGTGGCCGGGCTGGAGATCGAGTTCTACATCGTGTCCCTGGCCGGCGGCCCGCTCGCCCCGCAGGACGCCGGGTTCACTCCCCCGGCCCCGGCCGTGTCCGTGTACGAGCGCGGGTACCAGTACCTGTCCGAGGTACGGCTCGATTCGATGTCGGCGACGCTTGAGGCGCTGCGGGACGCCCTCGGCGCCATGGGCCTGGTGCCGCGGTCGATGGAGGACGAGTGGGGTCCCGGCCAGCTCGAGTTCTCCTTCGCGCCGCTGACCGGGCTGGCCGCGGCCGACGCGGTGGTGCTCTTCCGGTCCGCGGTCAAGCAGGTGTGCCAGCGGCGCGGGCTGCTCGCCACGTTCATGTGCCGCCCGGCGCTGCCGAACTTCTTCTCCTCCGGCTGGCACCTGCACCAGTCGCTGGTGTCGCGCCCGGCCGGCCCGAACGCGTTCGCGTCCAACAGCGGGCCGCTGTCCGAGGTCGGAACGCAGTACGTGGCCGGGCTGCTCGAGCACGCGGTGCCGTCGCTTGTGTTCGCCGCCCCCACGGTGAACGGGTACAAGCGGTTCCGCCCCTACTCGTTCGCGCCGGACCGGGTGTGCTGGGCGGTGGAGAACCGCGGCGCGGCGGTGCGGGTGCAGGGCTCGCCCGGGGACGCGAGCGCGCACGTGGAGAACCGGATGGGCGAGCCCGCCGCGAACCCGTACCTGTACCTGGCCGCGAACATCGCCGCCGGCGCCGACGGAATCGCCCGCTGCCTGACGCCCCCCGCGCCGGTCGAGGCCGACCCGTACGCGGCCGCGGCGCCCCTGCTGCCCACCTCGCTGGCGGCGGCGGTCAAGGCGCTCGACGGGGACGGCTTCTACCGTTCGGCGTTCGGCGACACGCTGATCGACTACCTGGTGCTGATGAAGCGCGCGGAGATCGCCCGGTACGAGGCGGCCCTGGCGGCGGCGGGCCCGGCCGATATGACCGATGTGGCCGACGTGGCCGACGTGGCCAACGAGGTCAGCGACTGGGAGATGCGCGAGTACTTCGAGTTCTTCTAGGGCCCCAATTCCGACATCGGGCTGCTTGTCGCGCGGGCCATGGACACCGCGGCCGGAACGGCGCGAAGCTGGTGACCGGCATGAGCTCGCGGCGGGATCTGGCGCGGCCCGGCACGGCCCGGCACGGCCCGGCGCGGCCCGGCACGGCGCGGGCATCCGGCAAAGGAGACGGACGGCAATGGCAACGGACTATCACGCTGAGCACGTCGGCAGCCTGCTGCGGCAGCCCTGGCTGCTGACGGCCCGGGCCGAGCACCGCCAGGGCAGGCTGAGCGACGCCGACCTGCGCGCGGCGGAAGACCGCGCGGTGGGCGAGAACATCGCCTTGCAGCGCGAGGCTGGCATCGAGGTATTCACCGACGGCGAGGCCCGGCGGACGAACTGGATGACCAACATCCTGGAGTCGACCGGCGGGGTGAGCGTGGTCGAGACCCAGGCCGTGACGTGGCGCAGGGACAGCGGCGAGGAGCCGCCGATCGACGAGACGGATTTCGTGATGACGGCCGCCACCAGCAAGGTGTTCAGGGAGAACCGCCTCACCAACGTCGAGGCGGAGTACATGGCCAGGCACGTGCCGGGCCAGTTCAAGATCACGATGATGAGCGCGGCGATGGGCGGCATACTCTGGCGCCCGGACGTCAGCGCCGGGGCCTACCCCGACCCCGCGGAACTGGTCAACGACCTCGTCGCGCTGCAGATCGAGGAGATAGCGGACCTGGTCGCACGCGGGACCAGGTGGGTGCAGCTGGACTCGCTGTCCTACAACCAGGTTTTCGACGCCGATTTCCGCGCGGCGACAGGCAACCTGCTCGACCCGGAGATCATCCTCCAGGCCTCGGTGGCCGCCGACGCGGCGATCGTCCGCGCGGTGAAGGACAAGCACCCCGGCGTCACCGTCGGCATGCACATCTGCCGGGGCAACAACCGCAGCGCCTACATGGCCAAGGGCGGCTACGAGCCGGTGGCCGAGCGGCTGTTCGGGGGGGTGGACGTGGACCGGTTCCT
>JASHPP010000657.1 GCA_030038035.1 Trebonia sp. | reverse complement strand
CCTCCTGCCACACCGCCTGGACCAGGTGAATGTCGGTCCGGCAGACGCCGGCGCCGCCGATCTTCACGATGACATCGGTCGGGCCGGTAATCTCCGGGTCCGGGACGTCGACGAGCAGCACTGACTCGTCGAATTCCCTGTTGTACTCGTAAAGGCGCGCTGCCTTCATGGCTCCTCCCCATCGGACGTTGCCGTGTTGTTACAGATACGAACCTCATCCGTCCCGAAGGGGCTCATAAGAGCCGGAAGACCCGATTCCGCAAGACTCAGGTCCCCGGATCCGGTAACGCGTGAGACGTGAGGAGTCCCGTCTTCCCGCGGGCTCTCAGCCGGCCGCTAGCCGTCGCCGCAGGTCTGGCGCGGGTGCCCAGGCATGCCCGCGTCCTGAACTGCTACGGACCAGGAGACCTTGCTGTTCAAGCCCCCGCAGGTCCGTCCGTGCGGTCTGCGGCACTACCCCGTGGCTGCGTCCATGCGACGCTACGGTGTAGCGTGCCGCCGGGTCCTTGACGGCATTCTCGAGGAGGGCAAGCTGCCGTAGGTTGAACCGGTCCGAGACGGCCTTGAGGACCTGCCGCAACTGCTGCCCCTCGGCGGCCTTGCGGGCAAGGTAGTCATGCAGGTCGGTGATCGCGCGCTGGGTGATCCGCAAGTGGTACAGCACGAAGTAGGTGAGGTCGCCGTCGTCCTGCTCGCTGTACAGGAAGCTGCGCGCGTACTGCGCAGGCGCCTTCTTCAGCAGCCGGGAAATCGGCAGGAACTCGGCGAGCCAGTAATCCTGGCTGAGCATGGACCAGTAGAACAGCAAGCGCGCCGTCCTGCCGTTGCCGTCGACGAAGGGATGGTCGTAGGCGAGCATGAAGTGAAGCAGGATCGCCCGGACCACTGGCGGCACATACGACGTATCTGAGTCCCCGTTCGCGAATTCGCACAGACGCTCAAGCCGCTCCGGGAGCTGGCCGGCGGGCGGCGGGGTGTGCATGATCTGGTCGTAATGGTCTGCCACGACCACGCGGTCCTCACCGGGAAGCTGGAGTCGCCCGCAGTCGGCCGCGTTATCAAGAGTGCCCTCAGTAATGATGCGGTGAAACTCGGTGATCAGGGCCGGAGTAAGCCGTTCGTGGCGAAGTTCGCGTACCCGCAGCAGCCCTTGATAGTTGTTGAGGATCATCCGCTCGTGCCTCGTCCGGGGCTTACGGCCGGTACGCAGCATCTCCTTCGCGACCTTGCGCGTGGTCGAGGCGCCCTCCAGCTGGCTTGATGTGATCGCTTCCTCGATGAGGGAGTTGATCACGTATCGCTCCCGCGTGGGTGCCTCGGGGAGGACAGGCTCGGGTACGCCGATGCGCCCGCTCGTGTGCTTGTCGACCATTTCGATTCCGCGCAACGCGTCGTCCGGGAGCGCGTAGCCGAACTGCCGTCCGTCCTTGCCGAGCAGCGGCAGTTTCCGCTGCATGACGGTGCGCCCGATCTTCAACGCGGCCCACCACTCCTCGGTCGTGAGTCCATGTGGCGGTCGCCTGTTCCGCAACTCATCCCACGGCAGGTAACGATCCGGGGTGGCAAGCGCCGCCAGCATGTGCCGCGAGAACTCCGCCCGTGCCGGGCCTGCGAGGAGCGCGGCAAGGTCGATGGGCGGCGGTGGCTGGGGCTTCCTCATGTTTCCCTGCTAATTTATCTTCAACTAGCAGCTAATTAGCTGCTAGTAATAGCTAATTTAGCACTTAGCTTCCGGTGCCGTGCGGACGCGGGCGGCCCGGCGCGGGCACCGCTAGCCGCGCAGGCGCAGGCCGCGGGGGGTGGGCCGGAAGCCCGCGGACTCCAGGGCCAGGGCGAGCGGCGAGTTGCGGACGGCGTCGCCGTCGGCCCGCTCGACGGTCATCCGGCCGAGCGCGCCGTCCCTGACGGCGGCGGCGAGCGCCGCCGCGCATGGTTCGAGCACCGCGGGATCGTCGCTCCAGGACAGCAGCGTCTTGCCGCCGCGCTCGACGTAGAGCACCAGCTCGCCAGCGCACAGCACCGCGAGCGCGCCCGCCTTGCGGCCCGGCCGGTGGGCGGCGGCGGTCTCCCCGGGGCGCGCCGGCCACGGCAGGGCCGCCCCGTACGGCTGAGCGGGGTCTGCCGCGGCGAGCACCACCGCTCGTTCGGAATGATCAGCGGACGCGGCGGGTGCGGCCGGGTCAGCGGGGCGCGAGTCCCCGGCCATGGCGCGCATCCTGTCCACCGCTCCCGGCAGCGCGAACTGGGCCGCGCCCAGCCCCTCGACGAAGTAGCCGCGACGGCACTGGCCGCTTTCCTCCATCGCGCGCAGCACGGGGTACACCGCGGCGAACCCGCCGGCCATCCGCTCGGCGGCCACTGCTCCCTTGGTCAGCACGCCGTGCCGCTCGAGCAGCGTGAGCGCCTGCGCGTGGGCGCGCATCGTGGCCGCCGGGCCGGCGTCGCCCGCCCGTTCGGGCAGCAGCGACCAGCGGCCGGTCACGGTCGGCGGGCCGGTGCGCGACGGCATCGCCGGGCGGCGCAGCCCGCTGCCGTAGCGGCGCGGCGCCGGGCGCGGGTTGAACACCCCGGGCACCGAGG
>JASHPP010000656.1 GCA_030038035.1 Trebonia sp. | reverse complement strand
CCGGACTACATCGACCCGGGCTACCACGCGCTTGCCGCGGGACGGCCCGGCCGCAACCTCGACCCGTGGCTGGTCGGCGAGGACCAGATCGCGGCGATGTTCATCCGCGGCGCGACCACCCCGCAGCCCGCGGACATCGCGGTCATCGAGGGCGTGATGGGGCTGTTCGACGGGGCGTCAAGCCGCGGGGACTTCGCGTCGACCGCGCACGTGGCCCGGCTGCTGCGGGCGCCTGTCATCCTCGTGGTCGACGCGGAAGGTACCAGCGCGTCGGCCGCCGCCCTGCTGTATGGCTTCGCGTCCTACGACCCGGGGACCCGCATCGGCGGCGTGATCTTCAACAAGGCCGGCTCGGAACACCACGGGCGGCTGCTCCGCGACGCGGCCGACACCGTCGGCGTCCCGGTCCTCGGCGTCATCCACCGCCGCGATCAGGCCGCCGTCCCCTCCCGGCACCTCGGGCTCATCCCCGCCCCTGAGCTGGGCGGCCCAGCCGCAAGCGCGGTCACCGCGCTCACCGCCATCGTCGCGGCCGACGTGGACCTGGACGCGGTGATCCGGCTGGCCCGCACCGCGGGGCCGCTCCGGGAAAACCAGGAATATTCCGCAGAACGAACCGGGCCGCCTGTCCCCCGGCCCCGCATCGCGTTCGCGGCCGGGCCCGCGTTCACGTTCGGCTACGCCGAGCACCCCGAACTGCTCACCGCCGCCGGCGCCGACGTCGTGACGTTCGACCCGCTGCGGGACGAGCAGCTCCCCGGCGACGTGGACGCCCTGGTCATCGGCGGCGGCTTCCCCGAGGAGCACGCCGCGGACCTGTCCGCCAACGCGCGGCTGCGGGCACAGGTCGCGTCGTTGGCCCGCTCGGGCGCCCCCGTCATCGCCGAATGCGCCGGCCTGCTGTACCTGGCGCGGTCACTGGACGGGCACCCGATGTGCGGCGTGCTCGACGCCAGCGCCGCGATGACCGGCAGGCTCACCCTCGGCTACCGCGACGCCGTCGCCGCCGCCACGTCACCGCTCGCGCCGGCCGGGACACGCGTGCACGGGCACGAGTTCCACCGGACCACCATCCAGACCCCGGGCCAGGCCATCGGCGCGTGGCACTGGAGGCAATCGGGCACCACCGTCACCGAAGGCTTCGTCCGCGGCCAGGTACACGCCTCCTACCTGCACACACACTGGAACGGCATCCCCGGCGCGGCCGCCCGCATCACGGCCGCCGCCCGCGAGTACCGCAAGGCCAGGATCTAGGGCTCGCGACCTCTGCTGACGAACCCGGGCCTGCTGCACCCCAAGCCCGCCGCCTGAGGCGTAGGACCGGCCGGCGCACCTATCCTGGCGTGGTGCATAAGACCGCAGGGCAGCGTGATCCGGCCGCGGCGTTCCCGCTAGCGCATGGCCGCGATGACGCTGGTGAGCGCCGGCAAGCAAATCGCGCGGTGGCGGTCAGTGCGGTGGGGCTGGCCGCCACTGGCCTGGTCGAGTTGCTGCTGGCGGTGGTGACCGGCTCGGTCGGACTGCTTGGCGACGCGATTCACAACCTGTCCGACGTTTCGACCAGTGCCGTCGTGTTCCTCGGGTTCCGGCTGTCTCGCCGTCTGCCGTCTGAGCGGTATCCGTACGGCCTGGAGCGGGCGGAAGACCTGGCTGGCATCGGTATCGCGGTGGTCGTCTGGGCCAGCGCGGTCTTCGCTGGCTATGAGAGCGTCCGCAAGCTCATCGAGCACGGGCACACTGACCACATTGCCGCGGGCATCGCCGGGGCCATGTTGGGCATCGCCGGCAACCAGATCGTCGCGCGGTACAAGCTGAGCGTCGGCAAGCGCATCAATTCGGGAACTCTCATCGCCGACGCGCGGCATTCCTGGCTCGATGCGCTCTCGTCGGCGGGGGCGCTGGCGGGACTGGTCGCGGTCGCCCTGGGCCAGCCCTGGGGGGATGCGGTGGCCGGAATCGCCGTGACCGGCTTCATCTGCCATGTGGGCTACGAGGTCACCCGCGATGTCGTACATCGGCTCGCGGACGGCGTTGATCCGGAGATAGTGACCGTGGCCGAGGAGGCTTCCGGCTCGGTGCCCGGTGTCGTCCATGCCCACGCCCGGGCCCGCTGGACTGGCCGCACGCTGCGGGTCGAGATAGAAGGCTGGGTGAACCCTGAACTGACTGCCCGCGAATGCGACGCGATAGGGCACCTGGTCGCCGATCAGGTCTCCCGGCGGGTCCCGGCAGCTGGCAGCCTTACCTGGATCGCCCGTGCAGGGCCGGCCGACCCGGGTTGCTGATGACCAGGCGGTCCTGACGGGCGCGCGTTGCGGTGGAGTACCAGGTCATCGTGTTCCCGGCCCGCGCTTGTCGGCGCGGGGAGCTCGCTGTGGATCACCCGCCGCCCTGTGCCGTGCCGGGTGCGTGGGCAGCGAGGTGCAGGCTCAGCTCGGCCGCGACCACGTCGGCCGACCGGTCCTCATAGCGTGCGAGCAGCGTGATCGCCAGGTCGGCGAGAACCAGGAACCCGGCGGCCTTCCTGGCGTCGCTGAGGCCGTCGAGCAGCGCGTCGGCACTGGCGAGGTCGCCGCGGTGCCGGGCCGCGATGATGCCCGCGCCGACCTGCGCGGCCTCGGCCGCGGCGAGGAAGGCGGCCGCCGGGTCGGCGTTCATGGCACCAGGAGGGATGCCTGGGCAGAGGTCCGGGCCGCCTGGTAGCGGGTGGCGACGTCGGCCCAGTTGACCCGGCTCCACAGCCTGCTCACGTAGTCCGGGCGGACGTTGTGGTACTGGAGGTAGTAGGCGTGCTCCCAGGCGTCGAAGACCAGCAGCGGGATGCTGCCCTGCCCGACGTTGCCGTGGTGGTCATAAAGCTGCTCGATGATCAGGCGGCCGGAGACCGGCTCGAAGCCGAGGACGCCCCAGCCGGAGCCCTGCACGCCGGTCGTCGCGGACGACAGCCGCTTCGCGAACGCCTCGAAGGAGCCGAAGTGCTCTGTGATCGCGTCGGCGAGTTCGCCGTCCGGGCGGTCGCCGCCATCGGGGGAGAGGTTCTTCCAGAAGATCGAGTGCAGGATGTGCCCGGACAGGTTGAACGCCAGTGTCTTCTCCAGGCCAACCGTCACGACCGGGCCTGCCGTCTCACCGGCCTCGGCGATCTGGTCCAGGGTGTCGTTGGCGCCCTTCACATACGCGGCGTGGTGCTTGTCGTGGTGCAGTTCCATGATCTGCCCGGTCAGCGCCGGCTCCAGCGCGCTGTAGTCATAGGGCAGGTCGGGAAGGGTGTAAACAGCCATGGCAGCTCCTTCGTCGTACCGGCTAGGTCGTTGCTCCTGCTTTATATCCGCAGGCGCATATTAAAGTTACTTGCGATTAATTCGCAATCATACAGACGGCGCTCCTGCGAACTCATGCAGGTGGCCGTTCTGTGCT
>JASHPP010000655.1 GCA_030038035.1 Trebonia sp. | reverse complement strand
CACCGCCGGTTCCCAAGCCGAACAGCTCTACCTCGACGGCGTTCAGCGCCGCGCGGGCCCAGTGGGAGCTGACGGCCAAGGTTCCCGCCGCGTTCGTGGACCAGCCCCAAATGGCGGCAGCCAACGACCTGAAGTCAGCCAACAATCCTCGGTGGACGACGGCAATCCGGGAGCTGACCCAGCTCGCGTCGCTGCCGGTTACGAGCGACACAGCGGAGCAGATGGCCCAGGCCAAGGCAGACACCAGCGCTTTGGACACGTTCTTTGACACCCCTGGTCTGCAGCCGAACGGCTAGCGGTGACTGATGCCCAAATGCTGCACGGCCGTGCTGCACGGTCGGCCCGGAAAGGCCACCCGCGGTTGACTGCTCTGGTCTACCGTCGTGGCATGCCCAGCAGGAAGCGGCCGACCGCTCACGCTGTCGGCGCCTTGCGCTCTCATCCTTAGCCGATCACCTGGGCGAAAACCGGTTGAGCGCGATGCCGGTGGTCCAGCATTATTCGCGGCATGACAGACGGGCTGAGATTCCCCGAGCTGTGCGTGCCGGCCGTGAGCCGCCAGCCAGCGCTGATCCTGCGGCCCTGGCGAGCGGCGGATATCCCCGCATTGGCGGCCGAGATGAGGCGCGAGTACCCCACCGCTGGCATGTGGTGGCGACCGGACGAACGCCCGGTCAGGACCGCGCTGCCCGGCGGGGCGGAGCGTCGGACCGGGCCGGCCGACGAGCGCGACGCTGCCCGGTGGCTCGCGAGCCAGGACCGCGGCTGGCGCGACGGTGACCGGCTGAGCTTCGCCGTACTCGAGGCGGACGGTGCCGGCGGCAGTGTCCTGGCGGGGAATGTCGGACTGAAGAATCGCGAGGAGACCGGCCGGATCGGCGAGCGCGAGACCGCCGAGATCGGCTACTGGACCGCGGTGGCAGCGCGGGGCCGTGGCATCGCTCCGGCGGCGGTCATGGCGGTGACCGACTGGGTCTTCGATGCGTTCGCCGGAGCGAGCCTGCGGCAGATCATGCTCGTGCACGATGTCGGCAACCTGGCATCCTGCCGCGTAGCGGAAAAGGCCGGGTACCCGTTCCGGGAGCTCAGCCCGGCCAATCCGCCGCACTGGTTCACCGACGGGCACATCCATATGCGGCTGCGCGGCTCATGCCGTGCAGTGCCTGCCGCGGCAGCGGCGCCAGTCCAGGGCTCGGGATCAGCGGAAGTGCCAGATGATCGCCGCTGACGCGGCGGCGTCGGAGCCGACGCCGTAGGCGGCGAACAGGGTGGGCGGGCGGTGCGCAAGCGGACGTCCCTGGCGTCGTGGACGTGAGCGCGCATCCAACGCGCGAGCGGCAGCGTTCCGCTACCCCACTGTGTCGTAGACGGTGGGCGTGGTGGTGTAGACACGTCCGGCTGGGGTTGTCCAGCGCATGAGGCCCGGCAGGGGCTGCTCAAGTGTCCAGCCGGGTGCCTGCTTGCACCGGTGGTGGCGTCTGCACAGCGGCTCCTATCCGTTATAATAACACATATGACGATTCGTGACGCAATACAGCTGATGGAGGCGGCCAGGCCGCCCGACGGGGTGACCCGCACCCTGGTCCGCTGCCTGATCTACGTCCGGATCAGCCTGGACGACAAGCACGACGAGCACGGCGTGGCCAACCAGATGGCCAAGCTGGAACGCGCGGCCCGCGAGCGGGGCTGGACCGTGGTCTACCGGCTCTCGGATAACGACATCGGGGTGACGCGCAAGGACCCGACCAAGCCGGGGAAGTACCGGCCCGGGTACGAAGAGGCGATGCGGCTGGTCGACGCAGGCGAGGTGGACGCGGTGCTGTGTTTTAAGTGGGACCGGTTCATCCGTGAGCCGCTGGACCTGGAGTACCTGATCCCCCGGTTCGACAAGGCCGGGGTGCGGTTCGCCGAGGTAGACGGGAGCATCGACCTGGGCACCGACTCCGGCCGTTTGCACGCACGGATCATGATCGCGGTGGCCAAGGCCGAGCAGGAGCGCAAGGCCGAGCGGCAGAAGCTGGCCTTCGAGCAGGCAGCGATCAACGGCAAGCGGTTCACCGGCTGCCCCCGCCCGTTCGGCTACCAGGAGGACCACGTGACCGCCCACCCGGTCGAGGGCCCTGCGGTGGCTGAGGCGTGCGCGGCGCTGCTGGGCGGGGGGACGATCAGCGGGATCCGCCGGGAATGGACCTCGCTGGGGCTGGCGCCGCCGCAGCAGAACCAGCGCGGGACCGGCGTGTGGAACCGGACCAGCATCCGCAGCATCTTGCTGAACCCGAGGATCGCGGGGCTGTCGGCCTACCATGGGGAGATCGTCGGGCAAGGGGACTGGGAGCCGCTGGTGTCGGAGGAGACCTGGCGGGCGGTACGTGCCATCCTGGACGACCCCACCCGCAAGCCGCCGCGCGGGGTGCGGACGCTGCTGGGCGGGCTGGCACGGTGCCCGTGCGGGAACGTGGTCACCGGCATGCCCAGTCACACCGGGCATTACATCTACCGGTGCACCCCGGCCACCCGCAACCGGGCCTACCACGGCGGGCACGTGGCCCGGCAGGCCAGGCCGGTGGAGGAGTTCATCGAGAAACTGGTCGTGGCCCGGCTGTCCCGCGCTGATGCGGCTGATCTGGTTACCGCCGAGGAGGCCGGGGTGGACGTGGCGGCGCTGCGGGAGGAGGCCGTGGCGATCCGCCGGAACCTGGAGGAGATGGCCGGTGACCGGGCGCTGGGGAGGATCACCCGGGCGCAGATGCTGAAAGCCACCGAGGCGGGGACCGCCCGGCTGGAGGCGATCGGCGCCGAGCTGGATGGCGCGGCGCGGGAGAACGTCCTGGCCCCGCTGGTGGCTGCGGAGAACGCCGCCGCCGTGTGGGAGGGTCTGGATATCAGCCGCAAGCGCTCGGTCATCAAGACGCTGATGAGCATCACGCTGCGCTCGCCGGGCCGCGGTGCCCCCCGCACGTTTGACCCGGCCACGGTCCAGGTCACCTGGAACCAGCCCGGCGCCGGGTGAGGCCGCCGCGCTGCCGGCGCGCCTACGGGCGGGTGCGGCGCGGGACACGGCAGCTGGTCCCGCAGTAGAGGGCGTCTGCGCGGCCGGTGACCAAGCACCGCAGCCGGGGCACAGCCGGGGCGGGTCACTGTCCCGCAACGCCTCCAGCCGTTTCCGGAACCGCCGCAGGGATGTCTCGGCCCGGCGGAGGTGCCCGATCCACCAAATGAGGTTCTGGTGACCGGCGAGCGGGGCCATGTCGACGTCTGGCCAGTACCGGTCCAGGCGCTGGCCCAGGTCGCGCGGACGGCGGTCAGCCATGAAACGGATAGACCTGCTGCGGTACCGGGTCCGGCGGCTGCGCGCCGAGCGGCCCGGCAGGGGTGCGGCGCGGTCGGCGCAGGATAAGCGCGAGCCTGTCACGCTGCTCTCTGCTGAGCGGAGGCGCTTGGTCGACCAGCCGGGCGATATAGGCATCCAGGCCAGTCTGGGAGCCGACGGCGGGTTGGCCGCCGCGGTCGCACGGCTCGTCGTGCTGGTCTGGGGTGGCCGTAAGCGAGCCAGAGCGCGCCGGCCGCGGCTGCGAGGCTTGGGTGGCCGACCGGCTTGTCACCCCGGCCCGCCTGCCTTTTTCCGCAGCGGTGATGATCTCCTGGCACGCACGATTTAAAGCTAGCTATTTGCGGCCCGGCGGCAAATCACCGTGCACCAACGTAGACCTCGTTTAAGCTGGACTACGCAACACAGGCCATCACCCGCCAACACTGACTATCAGTAGATGGCACGGATTAGTACCGGAAAATTTTTTCACTTGAACACGCACACCGGGGATACATCCCCGGTGTGCGTGTCTCGGCATTCGCAGGGACGCTATCGCGCCGGTTGCAGGCTGGTCCTGCCGGCCTGATCCCAGTGTGTCACATTCGCCTCACGGGACACGAAGATCTGGCCGCTGGCCTGCGATTCAGCGGGGCCGGGAACCCGGGCAGGGACGTGGGGCACCAGGATCTGGCCGGGACCCGGCACGCTTTCTCGGCGCGCCAGTGACCGCCAGGCAGCGCCGAGGAGAGAAACACGCGACCATTCACCTGCGCCTTTCCTCCTGGGACGGAGACAGCGGAGGAGACAGCAGCAAGATGCCGATATCGGGCCTGATACGTTTGGACCGGGCGCGGTCCATGATGCATACTCAAAAGCGGGGACGGTCGGCTTGCCTTACCACCGGAATTACGGCGCATTCGCGCCGGGAAATGGCAGCGGGAAAGGGGAGCGGAGCATGCCCGGAGCAATAGACCGCGACGAGCGGGACGCCAGCCCGCTGCCGGTCAGCCCGCCGCGT
Source organism: Trebonia sp. (assembly GCA_030038035.1). Next base: position 12,813 of record JASHPP010000655.1, on the reverse strand, counting down.
CGCAGGCAACGCGAGGCGGTACCGCGGGCCAGGATGATGCGGTTCTCGCTGACCGAAGCCGAGCACGCCGAGGTGCGGGCCGCTGCCAGCCGGGCCGGGCGGGCGCGTGCCGCGTTCGCGGCCGAGGCCACGCTGGCCGCCGCGCGCGGCACGGTGCTCACCCCCGACATAGCGCTAGAGGACGCGCTCGGCGACAGTGACCGTCTTGACCACGCCGCCGACCAGGTCCGCAAGGTCGGGGTGAACCTCAACCAGGCGGTGAAAGCGCTGAACTCAACCGGGCAGCCTGCTGGGGACCTGCCCCGCCTGGCGGAGCAGGCCATGCGCTGGGCGGCCCAGGTCGATGCGCTCAGCGTCGATCTGTGGAAGCGCGCCGTCTCGGCGATACGCCCAGGCGGGGAACGCGGGTCCGCGCAGACTCGGCGGACCCCGGCCCAGCCTGCCGGGCGGTCGGCGGCTAGCGGTTCGCGCGCACCAGGGCCAGGGCGGCCCGCCCGCTGAACCGGGCAGGCAGGGGCCGGGCGTGATCGGGAAGATCTGCCCGCGCGGGGACGACCTGGCCGGGCTCATCCGGTACTTGTACGGCCCTGGCCGCTGTGAGGAGCACACCGATCCGCACATCCTGGCCGGCTACCGCGACCCGGCGGGCCTTGAACCTGGTGTCCGCCCGGATGGCCGGCGCGACTTCCGCCGCCTGGTCTGCCGGCTCAGGCTGCCCCACGACAGGCAGGGCAGCCTGGCGTCCGCGGAACCGGTCTGGCACTGCGCGATGCGTGCCGCTCCCGAAGACCGCATGCTGTCCGATGCGGAGTGGGCGCAGATCGCGCGGGACGTGATGGCCCGCACCGGGCTGTCCCCGCATGGTCAGGACGACCAGGGCGTGCGGTGGATCGCCGTGCGCCACGGACCCGGCCACATCCACCTGGTGGCGATGCTGGCCCGGCAGGACGGCGCCCGGGTCAGCACCTGGAACACCCGCTACCGGGTCCGCGACGCCTGCATCGCCGCGGAGCAGCGGTACGGGCTGCGGTCCACCGCGCCGGCCGACCGCACCGCCAGCCGGGGCCCGACCCGTGCCGAGACCGGGAAGGCGGAACGGCTCGGGCTCGGCGAGCCGCCCCGCGTCACGCTGCGGCGCCACGTCGCGACCGCCGCCGCCGCCGCGGCGAGCGCGGAGGAGTTCTTTGCCCGCCTCGGCCAGGCCGGCGTGCGGGTCAGGGTCCGGTACAGCGCCACGAACCCCGGGCAGGTCACCGGGTACTCGGTCGCGCTTCCCGGCGATACCACCAGGGACGGGACACCGGTGTGGTACGGCGGCGGCAAGCTCGCCGCCGACCTGTCCTGGCCCAGGCTCGCCCAGCGGTGGGCAGTCCGGCAGGAGCCAGTCGTGCACCTGACGATCCAAGAGCGGCAGTATCTATGGGAGTACGCCGCCAGCGTCGCCGGTCATGCCGCCGCCCAGATCCGCGCATGGTCCCTCACCAGCCCGCAGGCTGCTGCCGACGCCGCGTGGGCGGCCGGGGACGCGCTGCGGGTCACCGCCGCCGCGCTCGGCAGCCCCATCCTGCGGCAAGCAGCCGACGGGTTCGACCGCGCCGCCCGCGAGCAGTACGGGCGCATCCCGCCGCCCACCCCGGCAGGAAACCGGCTCCGCCAGGCCGCCCGGCTCATCTTCGCCTACGGATATCTCACCCACGACAAGTCGCTCGCGCCGCTGAGACTGATCATCCAGCTCGCCGCGCTCGCCGAAGCCATCGCCCAGCTGCGCCAGACACAGCAGCGCGCCCACCAGGCCCAGGCCGCGCTCCGCGCCGCCACCGGGCTCCGCCAAGCCAGCAGGACAGCCCGGCCAGCACCACCAGGCACCGCCACCGCGCCAGGACAGCAGCAACATCCCCACGCAGACCCGGACACCGCCCAGACCGCCGCCCAGATCGCCGCCAGCAGCTTCGCGTCCGGCCCCGGCAGCCGGCAAAAGACCCGGTCACCCGTACCCGGACGGCCCACCCGGCCAGCAAGCCGGCCCTCACCACGACGCCGACCCGGCCGGACCCCCTGACAAAGGCGATGGGCACCTTAGTTTCGCGACCTCCGGCAGCACATCCTCGCCCGGCAACAGCTGTCACGGAGCGTGACTGACCCAGTGGGCCTGACTATAGCCAAACCGGTCAGAACGCTGCCGAATATTTGCACCTGTGACGAAACTTGGGGGGCCTTAGCCTGGCGCGCGGCAGCGCCGGCGGAGCCGGCTGGTGCTGGCGGAGCCGGTTTCGGGCGGGGTGGGTTCAGGCGGCGGGTTGCTGACCTGGGCCGGGGGTGGGTGGGGAGCCGTCGCCGGGTGCGGTGAGGGTGACCTGGATGCCGAGCCGGGCCAGGGCCTGCTGGTGGTGGCGGATGAGGTGTTCGCGGTTGCGGTGTTCCCGCTGTTCGTAGTAGTCCTCGCCGGCTTCGGCGTAGTCCTCGCCGCGGCTCATGACTGCCCAGGCGATGCTGAGCAGGGTATGCGCGACGGCGATCGCTGCTTTCTTCTCGTGTCCGCGGCCGAACCGGCGGGCCAGGCGGCGGAACCGGGCACCGGGCCGGGTCCGGGTCCGGGCGGCCGCCCAGGCCGCCTCGACCATCGCTGCTCGCAGGTGCGGGTCGCCGTTGCGGGCGGCGGCGTGCTTGCGCTTGCCGGCGGACTGGTTGTCGCCGGGTGCCAGCCCGGCCCAGGCGGCGAGCCTGGCGGCGGTGGCGAACCGGGTCATGTCCCCGCCGGTCTCGGCCACGATCACCTCGGCGGTGCGCTGTCCGATCCCGGGGATGGTGACCAGCCGGGCGATCAGCGCGGCGAACGGCGCGGCCGCCTCGGCGACCAGGGCGTCCAGCCCGGCGATCGTGCGGGTCAGGTGATCGTAGGCGTCCAGGTGCAGCCGGCACATCTGCGCATGGGCGGCGGTGAACCGGCCGTCGCAGGCCATCTCCAGGTCCCCGGTTTTGCGGCGCAGCACGCCCAGGGCCAGGCCCGCCAGGATGCCCGGGTCGCGCTCCCCGGCGATCAGCGCCTCGATCATCGCCCGGCCGGACTTGCCGAGCAGCCTGCTGGCCACCGAGTCGATCTTGATCCCGGCGTCCTCCAGCACCTTGGACAGCCGCTGCCCCTCGCTGGTGCGCTGCTCGATCAGCTTCTTGCGGTACCGGGTCCGGGCGCGCAACTCGGCCACCTCCCCGGTGGGGATGAAGCCGGGCCGCAGCAGCCCGTGCTCGTGCAGTTCGGCGATCCACTGGCAGTCCGCCAGGTCCGTCTTGCGGCCCGGCACGTTGCGCATGTGCGCCGCGTTGCACACGCACACCGCGATCCCGGCCTGGACCAGCGCGTGATACACCGGCCACCAGTACACGCCCGTGCTTTCCATCGCCGCATCGCTGACGCCCAGCTCCGCCAGCCAGGCCGCCATCTGGCGCAGCGACCGCCAGAACGTCTTGACCCTCCGCACCATCACGGCCCGCTCCCCGGGCCGCTCACCGGGCAGCCGGACCGCCACCCAGATGACCTTCTTGTGCACATCGATCCCGGCTACCCGAGGATGGACGACCTCCATCGCCAGCCTCCCTATCTCCCCCCATACTGGATACGGGCACGCCGCCCGCGGAGCCCGCGACAAGATCAAGATCCTGTGACACGCGCTCGCAGCAGCAATCCGGGGTACCTACCGGGCAGGCTCCAGCGTCAGTCTCTAAAACAGGCACGCAGCGCCAAGGAAAAACGACGTCAGCGGGCGGCGCAGCCCCAAGTTTCATCCATCCGCGGGCGTCACGACAGTGACATGAAGTCTCTAATCGTTCGGGAGATAGCAGCGGCAGCAAACGCAGATCGGCCAGTTCGGAGCGGCTCCGCCCCGCACCACACCCCAGGCAACCGGCCGCTCGGCCGCGCTACGATGGCGGAGGCTAGGGCAACGCGAGGGTTCGCCAACCCGCCGAGATGGATTCCCGAATTGCTGGCTCAGTCGGTTACCGGCGGAGAAGGCAGGCCTAGTTCGATTGTAAGGATTCCGGCGGAAAGACCCACGATAAGGCGACCATTAGTCTCGTAGACTGCCTGAGCCACGTGGTGGGCGGGCACGCACAGAAGGCTTATCGCAGCAGCAGGATCCCAGATGCGCATAGTGCGGTCGTCGCTGACCGTGGCGAGCAGGATGTTGCTGCGGAAGGTGAACGCGCAGATCCTGTTCACTGCGTCGGTGTGCTCGTCTAGGGTGGAGTACTGGCTGCCAGTCGCTGCGTTCCAGATCCGCACCGTGTCATCGGCGCTGGCGGTGGCGAGCAGGACCTCGCTGCCAAGAGTGAACGCGCAGATACCGTAGACGCCGTCCGTGTGGCCCTCTAGGAGGGCGTACAGCTTGCCGATAGCGGGGTCCCATATTCGTACTGTCCAGTCGTCACCGCTCGTGGCAAGCAGGACCTGGCTGCCAAGGGTGAATACGCAAACCCCTCTGACCGCTCCGGTGTGGCCCTCCAGGGCGGCACGCAGCTCACCAGTTGCGGCATCCCAAATCCGCAATATGCCATCGGCCCCGACCGCGGCGAGGAGGACCTTGCCGTGAAGAGTGAACGCGCAGACGTCATAGAGATGGTCGGTGTGGCCCTCCAGGGCGGCGCGCAGCTCGCCGGTCGCTCCATCCCAGATCCGCAACGTGCCGTCACCGCCCGCGCTGGCGAGCAGGATCTCCTCGCCAAGAGTGAATGCGCAGACCCCGTAGATGCCGTCCGTATGGCCCTTCAGGGCGGCGCGCAGCTCGCCGGTCGCGGCATCCCAGATCCGCAACGTGCCGTCACCGCCGGCGCTGGCGAGCAGGATCTCCTCGCCAAGAGTGAACGCGCAGACGTCATAGATCCAGTCGATGTTGCTGTTCGGCGCGGCCAGTTCGTCGCCGGTTGCGGGATCCCAGATCCGCACGGTCCGGTGGCCTCCGCCAGTAACGAGGAGGACGTGGCCACGGAGCGTGAGTGCGCAAATGCTTCTGACCCAGTCGGTATGGCCGTCCAGGGCAGCCCGTTGCTCGCCGGTTGCGGGATCCCAGATCCGCACAGTCCGGTCGCCGCACGTGGTAGCGAGCAGGACCTGGTTGTTCATCGTAAATGCGCAAAGCCCGTTGACCCAATCGGTGTGCCCGTGAAGAGTGGCCCGTTGCTCACCGGCGGCAGGGTCCCAGATCCGCACAGTCCGGTCGTCACTGGCAGTGGCGAGCAGGACCTGCGCATGCAGCGTGAATGCGCAAAGCCCGGAGACCATGCCGGTGTGGCCTCTCAGGACAGCACGCTGGCTGGATGTTGCCGGGTCCCAGATCCGCAGCGTGCCGTCGGCGCTGGCAGTGGCGAGCTGGACCTTGCCATGGAGGGCGAACGCGCAAATGTCTCTGACCCAGTCGGTATGGCCGTCTAGGACGGCCTGTTGCTCTCCGGTGCGAGGGTTCCAGAGCCGCACCACGCGGTCACGGCCGCCGGTGGCGAGAAGCACGCGACCGTGGAGGGTGAAGGCACAGATTCCATGGACTCCCCCTCTGTGACCGTCTAGAGTGGCCCGTTGCTCTCCGGTGCGGGGGTTCCATATCCGCACGGTGCGATCCTCGCTGGCGGTAGCGAGCAAGACCTCGCTATCGAGCGTGAACGCGCAGATAGACCTGACCCAGTCGGTGTGACCGTCCAAGGTGGCCCGCTGCTCTCCGGAAACGGGATCCCAGATACGGACCACCCAGTCGCCACCGCTAGTGGCGAGTAGGACCTGATCGTCAAGCGTGAACGTGCAGACCATGTTGGCCCCGCCCGTATGGCCACGCAGGGAGGCTCGCTCAGGTCGGGGTCTGGCAGCCGCCCATACCCCCCGATATGGCGCCACCGAGTCGGTGCCAGGGTATGCGTGACCGAGGTCGTCGAGCGCCTCTGTGACGCTAAACAGGGCGGCACGGTCCTGCGGCTCGGCAACGATCGCTTCAGGGGTCAGGCGCAGCATCCAGGCCCGGCGGCGAGCGGGCGCAGACACCGCACGCTCGGTAAGGGGGATCAGGCGCCGCAAGTCGGCATGGAGCAAATAAGCGTTATCCAGCAGCAGATCATCTATTACACCAGCGATAGCCGCGTGGGCGGCAAGCGAGCGGAGCAGGTATGCGGGGACGTGGCGCCAGCCGCTCTGCCTCCCCAAGCGAATGAAAGCCTCGCTCAGAGCCCGTTCGTCTTCTCCACGCGAAGCGAATTGGGATCGTGCGCGCAGCAGTGCCTCGTTGAGCGCCTGGTGGAACAACCTGAACACCGGGCCAGCGCCGCCTGTACTGGACTCCACGAGGAAATTAGCAGCTGAGGACCGCGCGAACCGTGATAGTTGCTGAGCGGTAATCTGGTGGCCGCCGATCACCTCGATTACCCTTTGCCAAAGATCGATGGGCAGTCCTGGCGCTTCCACGAACGCCAGGGCGGTGAGTACGATTTCAGCTGATACGTTCGCGATCGGTCTAATCCGCTCGAGATAGGTGGCCAGGGCCGAGTCGACGGTAGCGCTGAATACGAGGTCCTGAGGCAAAGCAGGCTGTCGGTCGTGCATGCCGTGGGCCCTGGCGATCAGCCCGGCGACCAGGAAATTCTGGCCAGCGAGTTGAGCAATACGGCGGGCAAGCGGACCGGCAATCTCATCATTTGCATAGGGGTTCCCAGGACGCTCATCGCCGACCAGTTGGAGGCTGGCCATCGCATACGCGGCAAGGTCGGCTTCTTCAAAGTACTCAGGATCATCCAGGTCGATAACAGCTACGGCGCCCCCGAAGAACCGGAACAAGTCACCGCCGTCATCACGGCGCCGTGTGCCCACAATGACCTGAGCGTGTAGGTCTGAACAAGATTCCGCCAGAGGCAGCACGACCTTGGTGATGATCTCCCTGGCCTGCGTCGATGTGGCTGCTTCATCCAAAGCATCGATCACTACATTGAAGCGTTGACCGTCGCGTTCGGTCAGCGCATCGCGCAGCGCAGGCCCGAGGTCCCCAGCGTCGTCAGGCAGCCTTGCTGATGCGGCGCGGGCAATTTCTGCCGCGACTTCCAGCGCGGTCTTGCCCTTAGCGTGGACTGCACAGGCCACCGAGGATGGCGTCGCGCAGACCGCGTCGTCATTTGGCGGCAGAGCCGCACGGATCGCAGCGTCCGCGGTCGTGACGATGCGCCCGAGGACAGCAGACTTGCCGACTCCGGGTGACCCGGTGACGACCAGTGCGCGCCGGTCCAGCATTGCGCGATCCAGCCAGCCCGCGATCTCAGTCAGTGCCGCCATCCGGCCACGGAACCGGTAACCCTGTTCGCTATCGATGCTCACGCCTCGGGCACGAGGCTGCCAGTGTCGCCGTGCTTCCGGGTCGCGCGCGAGTGTCCAGCCCCAAGCCGCCAGGGCAAGTTCGCCGGAGTCTTGGACCGACCAACCAGCCAGGGCCTGGATCTTCTCCTCCGGAAGAGACAGATTCGCCTGATAAAGCGTGATCGCGCGGCCGTCGCCACGGTCGTTGGCCTCACCGACCAGTGCGACCACCGCTTCGTAATCCGGCGACCACAGTCCAGCGCCGCTGAACCCAGGCGCTATGTGGTACCGCGACTCTGCATCTAGCCGGACCCAGCCATAGCCGAGGGATGCGCCCACCACTCCACCAGCGGAATTGCCAACAGGGTCACGGTTAGCGAACCCAAAAGCCCACCATCTGCGCCCGACCAAGTCCATGGGACTAGGACAACGCAATGGTGCGGAGGTAACGCCCGGCGGCACATCCTGGTCGAGAACCAGAACCGCCAGATCCAAGACCTCCTGGTTGCTAGGAGATACCACAGAGATCACACGCCGACGTCGCGCTGATGAGTCGTCCGCCATAGGGAAGGCCACCCACAACGGGTCCAGAACAGGGCCCTGACCCGGTATCACGACGTGTGCGCAGGTCAGCAGCCGCCGCGCATCTATGACCAGCGCAGTTCCGATCGGTATGAAATCCTTTTCGGAGGAATGGATGGCGGCAACCCACGTATTGGTACGAGGATGCGCGGCGTCTTCAGTACTCATGTCGTGCGGGAGCCGGGCTCACGTTGGTCATGGCTTCCTAGTGTCCAAGTCAGTGTGATCTCGAAGTTGCCCTCAGCGGCTGCCTTAGCCACCAGCCAGTTTGCGGTACCGGTGACCTTGATCCCGAAGGTCATTTCCAACTGATCTGGTCGTACCTCCTTGATCTTGTCCAGGACGGCCTTCGCTGCCTTAACAGCTGGGCCGACTGCTTCTTCCACATGACCGCTTATCTGATCGGGGCTGGCCGGACGGAAATCAGCTCCGGGCTCGATCTCGAAGCGTACGCGGGTGGCGTCGTCCAATTCGTATGTGACAACTTGTGAGGACATCGATGTGACCCCTCTCCGTTAGCAGTGACGTCCCGTTCTGGGTGCGAGTCGGCTGCCGCGCTGATCCCACGCACAAGGCTATAGAGAATGCTGCAGGGCAGCGAGCTGTCGCGCTCTGGACTAGAAGTAAGAGCGCAGCTCCCCCCGGCGATAGATATCCGCAGTGACACAGTGAAAGCACCCGCCAAACCGCATGACATTTCGGAACTGCACCGGGACGATCTCCAGCCCCCAGTCCTTGAGCAGGTCGATCAGTGGTGTCTCGGACGCCTCGACCACCACTCGGGTCTCGTCCAGCATCAACACGTTCATGCTGACCCACGCGCTCGACATGTAGAGTACGTGGTCCTGCGGCAGGGTCGGTTTCGGCGCCCAACGGACCTGCCACGATTCGAACATCGCTGGTGCCGACACCACTCGCTGGGGGTTGAGAAGCAGCTTGCCTGGTGCCAACGGCATGAAAGAGGCATCGATGTGCATCGGCGCTGGGTCGACCACGTCGATCTCATGTACCTGGTAGTCGTTGCCGAGGTGGCGAGCGACCCACTCGATGCCGAGCCGATTGGTGACATGGCTGCGTTGCACAAAGATGTCGTGGCCGCAGCGAACGAAATCGGCTGCATCGAACGTGGGTTCGTGCTCGAGGGTCAAGTAGCGACCGGACACCTGAGGGTGTTCGCGGTCGTAGTCTGGGTCATACCACTGATCCAGGAGCTGCGGCCTCGGGGCGGCGATCCATCGCGCGCCGCGCCGAAAGTAATCGGTCAGCAGCGGCCGATAGGCGTCGATCTCGAAGTAACGTGCCCGCCAGGCCATTGGCGCCTCGATGATAGTGTCGCCCACAATCAGTAGCAAGTCTCGGGGCATGGCACTATATACGCCGCCAGGACTGCACCAGTTCGGCGTCGCGAACGGTCGGCGATGGTTGATCGGCGCGGGCCGGACCACACGAATCCCAGCTTCGGTCAATACAGCGGCGAAGCGGTTCAATTCCTCCTCGGCCAGCCGGACGTGCTCGTCGGGGAATCCGCCGCCGACACGGCTTCGGAAGAGTTCCTCACTCTGCCTTGGCATGGTCGACGCGACGGCAATGTCCCACTCTGGCACAGCGGCGCCACTGATGACGCCGACGATGATCTCCTCCAGTGGGTCCCACTCGTTGTAGGAGTGGACCGGTGACTCCGCAGAGTCAGGCCAAGGCCTGTCACGCGTCGGTTGCTGGATCATTGTCTCGGGAGAAGTCGCCATGCCGAATTAGGTTGAACAGCCGCTCGCCGGTTGACGGCGGGGTGAAGAAGAAGTCCTTCCGATACGTGCCCCCCAGCAGCGAATACCGGACCAGGTCAACCACAGCGCGGTTGAGATAGCGCCAACCCAGCCGGACGAGCAAGGCTAGGAAGACATAGCCCGGGACTGGGGGCCCGAACCAATGGTTGATTGAGATTGACGGTGACTCGGACCGGAGGTAGTGCCACCAGCCCCGCGGTATGTACACCACGTCACCCGGCCCGAGGACGCTTGTGAGCACGTTCGCCTCCAGGAAACGCGGGAACCTGAGTGTGTCTAGGTGCTCGGGGTCAATCCTGCTATTCGCAATGTTGTCCAGGAATGGGTAGACGAGGTGCGTCTGCCGGAACGGCACTAGGATCAGCCGCTTCTGGCCACTGATCTGTGCGAAGACATTATCTTTCAGGTCCGAGTGCAGACCCGAGCACGTACCAGTCGACCCAACCCAGAGCCGGGTGTCGGTGGGGTGTCGACAGGGAATCGTTATCGGGCTGAAGTCGAATGCGTCCTCGCTGCCCCGGATCAGCTCGCCGGGCCGCGTATATGCGAGGTAGCAAGGGGCGCAGTCGGGCTGCTCTGCCCGATCGAGGAACAAGGCGAATGGCATTTCCTGCTCATATGCTTCTTGGCCGCCTTCCAGTACGCCGCCGCGAGCGGGGAGGTCGACAAGTACTTTCACTGTTCGGTCGCCAGCGACAGCCCGCAAGCTGTCAAACGTCCAACTGGACGCCATCCAGCGTCCTATAAGGCCACGGACAAGAATCGGCCGCCGGGACCGGATCGCGTCCAGCATCGTGTCACGGTCCCCAATTTCGATTGGCTGCATCGCCACAGAAGTCGTCGTCATGAGCTCGCCAACCCTCCCGCAATCTCGCCGCCATCGATTACGAACGTCTGTCCCGTCGCGTATGTAGCCTCTGATGAGGCCAGAAATGAAGCAAGGGCAGCGACCTCATCTGGGGCTGCTAGTCGCTTCAGTGGCAGGCTCTCGGCGCACTGGGCGATCTTGGCTTCGGTATACTCGCGCCGCTGCATGTCGGTCAGCACGTAGCCGGGACAGATCGCGTTGACCCGAATGCTGGGCGCAAGCTCGAGCGCCATTGTCTTCGTCATCTCGATCATGCCTGCCTTGCTGACGTTGTAGGCGACGTAATTGGGCATTCCTACCATTCCGCTGACCGAAGCCGTGTTCAGGATGACGCCGCCGGAAGGGCCGCGTTGCATCAGTCGCGCAGCCGCCTGTGCTACAAAGAACGCGCCAGTCAGGTTTACCGCGATCGTCCGATTCCAGCTCGCTGGTGTCACCTCAAGACACAATGCCACTTAGCCAAAGTTGATCTTGGCGGGTGCGTGTCGGTGCGGTCCGTTGGGTCTGGTGGCCGGCATGATCGCGTTGCATGACCGACAATGGCGTGGTGATGGCGGGCGGCTGGCTGGCGGACCAGGTCACCTTCGGGGTGCTTGCCTCGTCGGTTCCGCGGGATGCGGTCGATGACGCGGTCGCGGCGGCGGGGCGGCAGGCCAGGCGGCGGGACGGTAAGCTCCCGCCGCACGTGATGGTGTACTTCGCGATGGCGATGGCGCTGTTTGCCGATGATGACTATGAGGAGGTCGCGGCGCGGCTGGCCGGCACCCTGGGATCGTGGGGGTGCTGGGAGTCGTCGTGGAGCGTGCCGACCTCGGGCGGGATCACCCAGGCCCGCCAGCGGCTGGGATGGGAACCGCTGGCGGGGCTGTTCGCCAGGGTGGCGGTACCGGCCGCGGACGCCCTGACCAAGGGCGCCTTCCTGGCGGGCCGGCGGCTGATGGCGATCGACGGGTTTGAGTGGGACGCCCCGGACACCGCGGAGAACGCCGCCGAGTTCGGTTATGCCGGCAAGAGCGCGGGCGATGCGGACTGCCCGGCGTTCCCGAAGGCGCGGGTGGTCACGGTCAGCGAGTGCGCCTCGCACGCGGTGGTGGACGCCGAGGTCGGCGGGGTCGCCGGGAAGGGCGCCGGGGAGCAGTCGCTGGCCCGTAAGCTCTACCGGCGGCTGGAGCGGGACTGGCTGCTGATCGCCGACCGGAACTTTTATAACTGGCAGGACTGGTGCGCGGCTGCGGACTCCGGCGCGGCGCTGCTGTGGCGGGTGAAGGCTGACCTGACCCTGCCGGTGCTGGAGCTGCTGCCCGACGGGTCGTACCGCTCGGTGCTGATCAGCCCCAAGACCGGCGGCAAGGCCCGCGGGCAGCTGACCGAGGCGGCACGCGCAGGAGAAGACCTGGACCCGGGCCTGGCACGCCCGGTCCGGGTGACTGAGTACGAGGTCCCCGACCGTGACGGTGACGGGAAAGGCGAAGTGATCGCCCTGATCACCACCATCACCGATGCGCGGGAAGCCCCGGCCATCGCGCTGGCGGAGGCCTATCACCAGCGCTGGGAGCACGAGACCGGCAATGACCAGCTCAAGACCCACCTGCGCGGCCCAGGCAAGGTGCTGCGGTCCAAGAGCCCGGACATGGTCCGCCAGGAGATCTACGGCTACCTGCTCATCCACTGGGCGGTCAGCTCCCTGATCTGCCGGGCCGCCACCGAAGCCGACATCGACCCCGACCGGGTCAAGTTCACCCGCACCGTCCGCATCATCCGCCGGGCCATCACCCCGGCGGCCTTTCCCCCCTGACCCGCCAGAACTCCTGCGCGCGGCGATCATGGCCGACATAACCCGGAAGAAGAACCTCAACCCCGAACGCCGGAACCGGACCTACCCCAGGGTCGTCAAGCGTGCCAGGCACAACTCCTACCGGGTCAGGAAACACGCCGACCACGGAACCCGCCACGACGGGCCGCCGACCATCGTGCTAGTCAACCTTCCGAGGGCAGCATGATCAACTTTGGCTAAGTGGCATTGCGTCTGGACTACGCTCGCGGGGAATCGCCGAGCAGGCGGCAGAAGCTTTACGAGTCATTCGCTGCTACGATGGCGATTAGCGCAGAGTTGAGAGAACAGTTTCTCATTCGACTGCTGCAGGACGCTGCCGATTTCCCAGCCTCGGCAACGGTCGAGATTCTGCGGAAGGTGAGTAGCCTGCCTCCCACAGGGACCTACATCGCACTTTTGAACGGCCTATGGGAGAAGGCAGACTCAG
>JASHPP010000654.1 GCA_030038035.1 Trebonia sp. | reverse complement strand
GTGCAGCAGGCCTTCCCCGACGCCAGGCTCGGCATCGGGCCGCCGATCGAGAACGGCTTCTACTACGACTTCGACGTGGCGCAGCCGTTCACCCCCGGTGACCTGAAGGCGATCGAGGCGCGGATGCGGGAGATCGTCAGGCAGGGCCAGCGCTTCGTCCGCCGCGAGGTCAGCGACGAGCAGGCCCGCGAGGAGCTGGCGGACGAGCCGTACAAGCTGGAGCTGATCGGCATCAAGGGCCAGGCGGCCGCCGACGCCGAAGCCTCCACCGAGGTCGGCGCCGGGGTGCTCACCATCTACGACAACGTGGACGCCAAGACCGGCGAGCTGCGCTGGAAGGACCTGTGCCGCGGGCCCCACGTGCCGACCACCCGGCAGATCCCGGCGTTCAGGCTCATCAGGAACGCGGGCGCCTACTGGCGGGGCAATGAGAAGAACCCGCAGCTTCAGCGGATCTACGGCACCGCGTGGGAGTCACGGGCGGCCCAGGACAGCTACCTCACGATGCTGGAAGAGGCCGAACGGCGCGACCACCGCAAGCTCGGCGCGGAGCTCGACCTGTTCTCCTTCCCCGTCGAGATCGGCTCGGGGCTGCCCGTCTTCCATCCCAAGGGCGGCATCATCCGCCGGGTGATGGAGGACTATTCCCGGCGGCGGCACGAGGAGGCCGGCTATGAGTTCGTCAACACCCCGCACCTGACCAAGGAGGACCTGTTCATCACCTCCGGCCACCTGGAGTGGTACAAGGACGGGATGTTCCCCCCGATGGAGCTGGACGGGGCGACCTACTACCCCAAGCCGATGAACTGCCCCATGCACATCCTGATCTACCGCTCACGGGGGCGGTCGTACCGGGAGCTGCCGCTGCGGCTGTTCGAATTCGGCACCGTCTACCGGTACGAAAAGTCCGGCGTCGTGCACGGGCTCACCCGGGCGCGCGGCTTTACCCAGGACGACTCGCACATCTTCTGCACCCCGGACCAGCTGGCCGACGAACTGGCATCGCTGCTGGACTTCGTCGTGGGACTGCTTCGCGACTTCGGGCTCACCGAATTCGAGGCCGAGCTGTCGACCCGGCCGGACAAGTACGTGGGCACCGTCGAGGAGTGGGCCGTCGCCGAGGCGGCGCTGCAGCACGCGCTCGACAAGGCCGGCCTGCCGTACAAGATCGCCGAAGGGGAGGGCGCCTTCTACGCGCCGAAGATCGACGTGCACGTCCGGGACGCGATCGGCCGCCGCTGGCAGCTTTCCACGCTGCAGGTGGACTTCCAGGAGCCGGGCAGGTTCGGCATCGAGTACCAGGCCCCTGACGGGTCCAGGCAGCGGCCGTACATGATCCACCGGGCACTGTTCGGGTCGATCGAGCGCTTCTTCGGGATCCTGGTCGAGCACTACGCCGGAGCGTTCCCGCCCTGGCTCGCGCCGGTCCAGGTGACCGGGATCCCGATCAGCGACGCGCACGTCCCCTACCTGCAGGCGGTCGCCTCCCGGCTGCGGGCCGCGGGCATCCGGGCCGAGGTCGATGACGGCGACGACCGCATGCAGAAGAAGATCCGCACCGCGCAGCGGCAGAAGGTCCCGTTCATGCTCCTGGCCGGCGACGACGACGTCGCCGCCGGGGCGGTCTCCTTCCGCTTCCGCAGCGGCGCGCAGAAGAACGGCGTGCCGGTCGACGAGGCGATCGCGGAGATCGTGGCCGCCGTCGCCAGCCACAGCCAGGTCTAGTCGGGCTCGAGGGCGGCGACCGTCAGCGTGATCACGGCACCCCGCGGCACGTCGCCCTCCGGGCGGACCGCGATAACCGTTCCGGCGGGAACGCCCCCGGCGGGCGACCACTCGATCCGCGCCACCAGGCCCGCTTCCCGCAACCGCCGCACGACAGGACGCGCGGGACGCCCGACCAGTTCGGCTCCGCAGATGACGGCGGCAGGATCGCTCACGTGACACCGCCCGGGCGCACCGCCTCAGGCGCGCCAGCCCCGGCCGGACCGCGCAAGTCCCGGCCCACGGGGCCAGGCCGGGACTTCACGCGAGGGTCACGCCTCATATCAACAAACTCCGTCGCCCGCTCACTTGTTACACCAGCCGGCGCGGCCGCAAAACGGCGCCGCCGGGCGGTCACGGCGCCGACACTACCGGCATGGTTACCACGGCCGGAAGTCCTGCGCCACGATCCGGCGATCCCCGGGCCTTTTTACGAGCGCGCCGGCCCGGTCACGGAAGTTCGATGGGAAGGCGGATGCCGTCAAGCGCACGGGCGCACAGATCGTCCTCGCGCTCGGCGGGGAGCGAGCCGATGATTTTCGCCACAAGCTCCCGCAGCCGGCTCATGTTCGCGCCGAACACCTCGAACACCTCGGCCTGCGTGACCCCGTCGCCCTGCTCGACGCCGGCGTCGGTGTCGGTGACCAGCGCCAGCGTCGTATAGCACATGGCCAGCTCACGGGCCAGCACGGCCTCGGGGTGGCCGGTCATCCCGATCAGCGTCCAGCCCTGGGCGGCGTACCACTGCGACTCGGCCCGCGTCGAGAACCGCGGCCCGTCGATGACGACGAGCGTCCCCGAACCAGCGGGCACCCAGCCGAACTCGCGTGCGGCCGCGATCGCCTGGGCCCGCCCGGACGGGCAGTACGGGTCGGCGAACGCGACGTGCACCGCGAACTCGTCGTAGTACGTCTGCGCGCGGCCCCGGGTCCTGTCGACCAGCTGGTCGGGGATGACCAGCGTTCCCGGGCCGTAGGACGCGGTCAGCGAGCCGACCGCGCTCGGCGCCAGGATCCGCCGCACGCCAAGCGATCGCAGCGCCCACATGTTGGCCCGGTACGGGATGCTGTGCGGCGGGAACCGGTGGTCGCGGCCATGCCGCGGCAGGAAGGCCACGTTCCGGCCCGCCACCTCGCCAACGAGCACGGTCTCGCTCGGCTCGCCGAACGGGGTCTCGACCTTCACCTCGTCGCAGTCGCTGAGGAACTCGTAGAAGCCTGACCCCCCGATCACCCCGATGTCCGCGACCCGGGCCATGGGCGTCAGGCGACCTTCTCGCCCGCGGAGCCGGAGGAACGGGAGGAGCCGGAGGAACGAGAGGAGCCTGAGGAGCCTGAGGAGCCTGCCGAGCCCGGAGAAGCCGAGCCGGCGGACGCGCTCTTCTCGCCGCCAGACGACGACCCAGACGACGCGGACGTCCCGGCCGAATCGGACGAAGACCCGGCAGCGCCGGAGGGGGAAGACGACGCGGGCGCGGACGCCGACGAGCCGCTGCGGCTGTCGGTCCGGTAGAAGCCGGAGCCCTTGAACACGATGCCCACCGGCGAGAAGACCTTGCGCAGCCGGCCGCCGCAGGCCTCGTGCATCGTCAGCGGGTCGTCGGTGAACTTCTGCACCGCCTCGATCTGACCGCCGCATTCAGTGCACACGTACTGGTATGTGGGCACGGATTCCTCCCGAAGGGAACCAATTCGGTTCGCAAGATTAGCACTCGCTCTAGCAGACTGCTAATCATAACCACGGGGCGGGGTGGCTCATTCCGCGCAGGGCAGCCGGGTGATCCCGTACCCGGGCCTGGCCACTGCGCGAACTGGCTGGTCATGCGGCATGACAGGCACCGCGGGCAGCAACTCAGGGTCGTAGAGCAGGGCGATCACCGGAACCTGGGGGCCGACCCTGGCGAGCGCGCGGTCATACGATCCGCCGCCCCGCCCCAGCCTGTTCCCCGCGACGTCCACGGCGAGCGCGGGCACCAGGACCACGTCCGCCCGCGCGACGGTGCTCACGCCGCGCACCGGCTCAAGCGGCTGCAGCAGCCCGCGCGGTCCAGGCGCCAGCGAGTCGGGTCCCTCGTAGGACGCCCAGTCGAGGTCGCCGTCGCCGAGCAGGACGGGCAGCACCACGTAGCTGCCGCGCTTCCACAGCGCGAAGACCAGGCTGCGCGTGTCCGGCTCGGTGCCGACCGAGTAGTAGGCCGCGATCGTCCCGGCCGCCGCGACCTCCGGCAGCCCGAGAACGCAGTCGCGGATCAGCCGCCCCGCCTCGTTCCGCGCCGCCACGGGCATCGCGGCCCGGGCCTGCGCCAGCCGCCGCCGCAGGCCTGCCTTGTCGGCGGCGGCACGGCCAGGCGTTGGCCCTGGTGAGGCGGCCGGCTCCGCAGGGGGTGCCATGTCGTGCACGCTACTCCCCTGATGTCATTAGGCTTAACACATGCTCGTTACCGGCGATGACAGTGTCCCGGCGGTCACCAAGGCCGTGGTGCCCGCCGCCGGGCTCGGAACGCGGTTCCTGCCCGCCACCAAGGCGACACCGAAGGAAATGCTGCCGGTCGTCGACAAACCTGCCATCCAGTATGTCGTCGAGGAGGCCGCCTCGGCCGGCCTCAACGACGTGCTGCTGATCACGGGGCGCAGCAAGCGCTCTATCGAGGACCACTTCGACCGGGCGTACGAACTGGAGGAGGCGCTCACGGCCAAGGAGGACTGGGACAAGCTTTCCCTGGTGCGCGAGCCGAGCGACCTGGCCACGATGCACTACGTCCGCCAGGGAGACCCGAAGGGCCTTGGCCACGCCGTGCTGTGCGCGGCGCAGCACGTCGGGAACGAGCCGTTCGCCGTCCTGCTCGGGGACGACCTGATAGACCCGCGCGACCCGCTGCTCACCCGCATGATCGACGTGCGGAACAAGTTCGGCGGCAGCGTCGTGGCGCTGATGGAGGTCGACCCCGAGGAAGTCTCGCTGTACGGCTGCGCGGCGATCGCGCCGACCGCCGACGACGATGTGGTCATGGTCACAGACCTTGTCGAGAAACCGGTGCCGGGCTCGGCGCCGAGCCGGTGGATCGTCATCGGGCGCTACGTGTGTGACCCGGTGGTGTTCGAGGTGCTTCGCGAGACGCCGCCCGGCCGCGGGGGCGAGATCCAGCTGACCGACGCGCTCAAGGTCCTCGCCGGCAAGGGCGAGCTGCGCGGCGTGCTGTTCCACGGCCGCCGCTACGA
>JASHPP010000653.1 GCA_030038035.1 Trebonia sp. | reverse complement strand
TCTTCGCGGTCCGGGCCTTCAGGTCAGGGCTGACCTGCCAGGTGCTGTTCTGGTGCCAGCAGGCGGCCGGCTACCTGCTGCTCTCGCTCTACCTCCAGCAAGGCCGCGGGCTGAGCCCGATCGAGTCCGGCGGGGTCTTCGCCGTCCTGGCCGCCGGCTACCTGATCACCTCGCTGCGCGCGCCAGGACTTACCGTCAGGTTCGGCAGGCGGGTGATCGCGATCGGCGCCATGACCGGTGCGCTCGGCGACGCCCTGCTGCTCGCGGCCGTCCTGCACTGGGGCACCGCCGGCCCGCTGACCGCGCTGTTTCCCGGGCTGCTGCTGCTCGGCGCGGGGCAGGGACTGTGCATCACGCCGCTGACCACCACGGTCTTGTCCCACGCCGACGCCGGCCAGGCCGGCTCGGTCTCTGGCGCGCTGTCGACTGCCCAGCAGGTCGGCAACGCGATCGGCGTCGCGGTGACCGGGGTCATCTTCTACGGGCTGCTGACGCGCGGCTATGCGGCCGCCTACCGCTGGAGCGTCGCGGAGATGGCGGTCCTGCTGCTCGGCGTGACGGCGCTTTCCTTCACCCTGCCCCGCCCGCGCTCGCGCGGCGCCAGCTGACCGAAGGCGGATACTCAGACCATGGCTACGCGCCTGACCATCGGCGAGTTCTCCCGGATGACCCACCTGAGCGTGAAAGCGCTGCGGCACTACCAGGACGTGGGCGTGCTCGAGCCTGCCGACATCAACCGCTTCACTGGCTACCGCTCCTATGACGCCAGCCAGGTAGCCCAGGCTCAGGTCATCAGGAGGCTGCGGGACCTCGGCATGCCGCTTGATTCGGTCAGAACGGTCCTCGCCTCCTCCGATATCGAAGCAAGGAACCGCGAGATCGCGGCGCACCTTGAGCGGATGGAACGCCAGCTCGAGGAGACTCAGGCCGCGGTGGCGTCGCTGCGGGCGCTCCTCGAGGGCCCGGCGCGGCGGCCCGCCGTCGAGTTGCGGGCGATCCCGGCCGTGACCGCGCTGGCCGTCAGCGAGGTGGTGGATGCCGCCGACCTCATGGCCTGGGGGGCCGGGGCGTTCGGAGTTCTCGGCGACGCGCTGGCCGCCGCGGGCCTGGCCGCCGCCGGGCCCTTCGGCGCGCTGTTCCCCGGTGACTTCTTCGAGCTCGAACGCGGCGAGATCACGGTCTTCCTGCCCGTCGCAGACGGCGCGTCGGCCGCACGCGTGCCCGCTGGGCGGGTCTGCCTGCGGGTGATCCCCGCGGTGGAGGCGGCGGTGGCCGTTCACGAGGGCGCCGCCGACGACATCGACAGGACGTACGGCGCTCTCGGCACGGCCGTGGCCGAGCGCGCCATCGGCGTGGACGGCCCGATCAGGGAGTACTATCTGGTCAGCTTCGCCGACACCGACGACGAGCGCCTGCACCGCACCGAGGTCTGCTGGCCCGTCTTCCTGACCGGCGGCGCCTGACCCCCTGCGGTCAGCGCGCGCCGCGGACCCTGGCGCTGAGCTGGGTCAGGCCGTAGAGGGCGTCGACGAACGGCGTCGGCACGCCGACGATCGCGCCGATCTCCCTGACCGCGCCGGCCAGCGCGTCAAGCTCCAGGGCGCGGCCGGCCTCGGCGTCCTGCAGCATCGAGGTGCGGAACGCGCCGAGTTTCCTCGTGACCAGGTTGCGGTCGGCGGGGGTCTCGGCGATCGGGCAGCCGATCCGCGCGCCGATCTCGCGCGCCTCGAGCATCGCCGACTCGCAGAAGACGCGGACGAGGTCGTTGTCGAGTATCTGGTCGGCGTTCGCCCCGGTCAGCGCGGACACCGGGTTGACGGTCAGGTTGCCCCACAGCTTGTACCAGACGTCCTGGCGGATGTTCGCCGAGACCGTAACGGCCAGGCCCGCTTTCCGCAGCACCGCGGTGAGGCTTGCCAGCCGGGGCGAGTCGGTGCCGTCCGGCTCGCCGATGATGATGCCGTTCCCGCTGTGCCGCCGGATGACCCCGGGTTCCGGCGAGCTGGCGCTCATGTGCACGGTGCCGCCGATCACACGGCCGACCGGGATCGCCGCGGCGATCGTCCCGCCGGGGTCGACGCTGTCCAGGTGGCGTCCCGCGCAGGGCCCGCCGAAGCCGTCGAAGAACCACCACGGCACGCCGTTCAACGTCGACAGCACGACGGTGCCGGGCCCGAGCAGGGGGGCGATGCCGGCGACCGCGGCCGGCAGTGACTGCGCCTTGACCGCCAGGATCACCACGTCCTGCGCGCCGAGTTCGGCCGCGTCGCCGGCGGCGGTCACCGTGGCGGTGACCGTGCCGTCGGCGGATTCAACCCGCAGGCCGCGGGCCCGGATCGCGCTGAGCGTGGCGCCGCGGGCCAGCACCGAGGTGTCCGTTCCAGCGTTGGCCAGGCCGGACGCGACGAACCCGCCGATCGCCCCGGCGCCGACGACACAGATGCGCATGCGGGCCACCTTAACGGGTGCGGCTCGATCCCATCGGCCAGCCGGGGCGCGCCCGACGCTGCTTCGGCGTGTGCGCGACGTCCATGATCGGGTCGATGAGCGCGCCGCCGCCACTGGCTGCCAGGTCGCTGGCGGGCGCCGCGTGACGGTCGTACTGGCTGGGTCGGCGGGCTGCGAGCCAATGGGGGCACCGGGCCGGCCGGGCCAGGCCGGCTGGCCTGGGGCTTGCGGCGCGCATGCCTGGAGGCGGGCGTGCGAATCTTCGAGGGGACACCCGTCGTGTCGCTGACGCCGCCCGGCGCCGGGATGACGCTGACCACGCCGTACGGTAGCGCCGACAGGCGCGACATGTGGCTGCGCTTGCTGGACCGGCTTGGCCTGGGCTTCGACTCCTAGAAACTCGCGGGCATCGACGCGGTTGCGCTCCCGGCTCAGGGGGGAACAGTCTTCGATCCGCCTCGATTTGACGGGGGTCTGGGGTGCCCGTAGAGTTCTTTTGCCCTGTGGGGATGGAGCGCCGGAAGGCGTGACGGGACCCGGGGAGCCATTAGCAGTCTTCCGGCCTGGGGGTCTCGTGTCTGATGCGGGGCTTGCGGGGGGTTGGCTGGCTGCGGCTTGGGCGTGCCGGTGTCTGTGGTGTCCCGGTAAGATTCCGGGGTGCGTGGTTGACATGGGGGATGCTCCAGAGTACTGTTAGAGGGTTGCCCCGGTTGCGGGATGTTGTGTCTCGTGTGCGGGGGTTCGTTTCTTGAGAACTCAACAGCGTGTTAAAAGCCAGTGCATTTTTTTGTACGGTTCCCGTTCCGGGTTTTCCCTGCTGGTTGGGGGGGCCGGGATGGGTTTGCCATGGATGCTCTGTGGCTGGGTGCCGGTTTTCCCGGGCTGTCCCGTGGTTGCGGGGGGGTCTGGGGGTGTGGCATTCGACGGAGAGTTTGATCCTGGCTCAGGACGAACGCTGGCGGCGTGCTTAACACATGCAAGTCGAGCGGTTGGGCTCCTTTCGGGGGGTTCTTCAGCGGCGAACGGGTGAGTAACACGTGAGCAACCTGCCCCTGGCTCTGGGATAGCCTCCGGAAACGGGGATTAATACCGGAT
>JASHPP010000652.1 GCA_030038035.1 Trebonia sp. | reverse complement strand
CGGCTCGGCTGACCCGCTACCTCAAAGAGCTGATGACCTCGGCCGAAGCCAGCGCGAACCTCGTCGTGCTGCGCACGCCGGCCGGCGCCGCCCAGTTCCTCGCCTCGGTCATCGACCACGCCGCGTGGCCGGCGATCCTCGGCACGGTCGCGGGCGACGACACGGTGCTCGTTATCGCCAGGGACCCGTCAGGCGGCGAGCCCCTGGCCGCCGAACTCCGCCACCTGGCCGAGCGCCGCCGCTGACCCACGCCCGTCGCCCCCCGTCGCCCGGCCCCCGCCCCGCCGCCCGTGAGTGCCCCCGCCCGGCACCACGCCCGCCGCACCAGGGCCGCGTCAGCCTCAGACGCCACGCCCGCCGCACCTGCGCCACAGGCCCCGTCCAGCCCTGCCATCTGCCCGGTCGCTCCGCCTGCCGAGTTGGCGCTGTGGGCCACAGCGCCAATAGGTTCGTCGCTGTGACCCCCTGCGCCAATTCCCTGGACCGCCTGAGGGGCCGCTTCCCGCATCCTCTGCCTAGGCGGCCTGCCCGCCGCTGGGCGGGGTCATAGGGTTGGGTGTAACGGGGTCGACGCGACGGAAGTGGGACAGGTGGGACAGATGGAATCGGGCGCTGGGTCTGAGCAGCCGGAGGCAGGGCCGACGCGGTTGTGGGGCGGGCGGTTCGAGGGCGGGCCCGCGGACGCGCTGGCGCGACTGTCGCTGAGCGTCCAGTTCGACTGGCGGCTGGCGCGCTACGACCTGCTGGCCTCTCGGGCGCACGCCCGGATGCTGCACCGTGCGGGGCTGCTCACCGACGCCGAGGCGGAGTCGATGCGCAGCGCCATCGACGACCTGGACCGGGCCGTCGACGACGGATCGTTCCGGCCGACGGTCGCCGACGAGGACGTGCACACCGCCCTTGAGCGCGGCCTGCTCGAGCGGCTCGGCTCGCTCGGCGGGAAGCTGCGGGCGGGCCGCAGCCGCAACGACCAGGTGGCCACCGACCTGCGGCTGTACCTGCGCGACCACGCCCGGCGGATCGTCAGCAGGCTTGCCGAGCTGCAGACAGCGCTGATTGCCCAGGCCGAGGCGTGCGGTGACACCCCCGCCCCCGGCATGACGCACCTGCAGCACGCGCAGCCAGTGCTGTTCGCGCACCAGTTGCTCGCTCATGTCCAGGCGTTCGCGCGCGACGCCGACCGGCTGCGGGACTGGGACAAGCGCGCGGCGATCAGCCCGCTTGGCGCGGGCGCGCTGGCAGGCTCGTCGCTGGCGGTAGATCCGCGGGTGCTCGCCAGGGAACTCGGATTCGACGGCGCGGCGCCGAACTCCATGGACGCCGTCTCCGACAGGGACTTCGCCGCCGAGTTCTGCTTCGCCGCCGCGCTCACCGGGGTGCACCTGTCCCGGCTCGGCGAGGAGATCGTGCTGTGGTCGTCGCAGGAGTTCAGCTGGGTCGAGATCGATGACGCCTACGCGACCGGGTCGTCCATCATGCCGCAAAAGAAGAACCCGGACGTCGCCGAGCTGGCCCGCGGCAAGGCCGGGCGGCTCATCGGCGGGCTGACTGGCCTGCTCACTACGCTCAAAGGCCTCCCGCTCACCTATAACAGGGACTTGCAGGAGGATAAGGAGCCGGTGTTCGACGCGGTCGACACGCTGCTGCTCGTGCTGCCCGCCATGGCCGGCCTGGCGGCGACGCTGCGCGTCAACAGGCAGCGGCTCAGGCAGGGCGCGCCGGCCGGGTACACCCTTGCCACCGATCTGGCCGAGTACCTGGTGCGCCGCGGTGTGCCGTTCCGGGAAGCGCACGAGATCGTCGGCCACCTCGTGGTCTGGTGCCAGGTGAACGACGTCGGGCTGGACGAGGTCAGCGACGCCGACCTCGCGAAGGTCTCTTCGCACCTGACCCCGGATGTCCGGGCCGTGCTCACCGTGGATGGCGCGCTCGCGGCCCGCAAAGGGTTCGGCGGCACTGCGCCAGCGCGTGTCGCCGAGCAGCTTGCGGCGCTGCGCGCGACCGTCGACTCCGCCGCCGCGTGGGCGGCGGCCGTCGGTGACGGAGGTTGACACGGCGGCCAGCGTGCCCGTGAGCGCAGGCCGCGCCGCGGTGGCAGGCCTGCTCCCGAGAGAGTTCTTTGACCGGCCTTCCGATCAGGTCGCGCCCAGCCTGCTCGGCTGCGTCTTGGAACATGAGTCGGCGGACGGCATCGTGGCGGTCGCGCTGACCGAGGTGGAGGCGTACGCGGGCCAGGCGGACCCGGCGTCGCACGCGTACCGGGGGCGAACCGAGCGTAACGCCGTGATGTTCGGGCCGCCCGGGCACGCCTACGTGTACTTCACCTACGGGATGCACTTCTGCATGAACGTGGTATGCCTGCCGGCCGGAACGGCCTCGGCCGTGCTGCTGCGGGCCGGGCAGGTGGTCGAAGGCGAAGAGCTCGCAATGCGCCGGCGGGCCGGCCCGCCGCGTGGCTCGCAGGAGGCAAGCGCGGCGGGCGAAGCAGCGACGCGCGACCTGGCCCGCGGCCCGGCGCGGCTGTGCCAGGCGCTTGCCATCGACAAGGCCCTGTACGGAGCCGACTTGTGCGCGGAGGCGTCGCCGCTCCGCCTGCGCGCCCCGCTGGGCGGCCCTTCCGGGCGGGAACGGGGGACCGGGATAGCCGCACCCGCCAGCGGCTTGCCGCTACCCGCGGGCACCGGCTCGGGAGAAAGGACTTTGATTTGCGCCGGACCCCGCGTGGGGATACGCGAGGGAGCGGATGTTCCCTGGCGTTTCTGGCTGGACGGCGATCCGACCGTATCGGCGTACCGGCCATACGCGCGGCGGCAGCGCCAGCCGCCGGCGGTCCGGCCCGACGGGCCCCACGGCGCGCCGCGCTAGCCGCTCACCATGCCTCCCGAACCACCTGAGCAGCTTGCGCTCAACACGCTGCCGATCTCGGTGCCGCAGGTAAGGAACGTTATGAGCAGGTTGCCGCAGACTTGTGACGGATAGTGCGCCGTTTGATTTGACGAAGGTTTGCGGCGGTCGTAGAGTTCCTATTGCCCTGTGGGGATGGAGCGCCGGAAGGCGTGACGGGACCCGGGGAGCCACCAGGAAGCCTTCGTCCGGGGCTGCGCGCGTGCTGCGGGATCCCGGTTGTCCGGTTGGCTGGCGGTATGGGAGATCCCAGGAGTCGGCAAAGTTCTGCTAAACCGAGTTGACGGCGGGGAGAACCAAGAGTAAGCTTGTCGGGTTGCCCCGGTTGCGGGATGTTGTGTCTCGTGTGCGGGGGTTCGTTTCTTGAGAACTCAACAGCGTGTTAAAAGCCAGTGCATTTTTTTGTACGGTTCCCGTTCCGGGTTTTCCCTGCTGGCTGGGGGGGCCGGGATGGGTTTGCCATGGATGCTCTGTGGCTGGGTGCCGGTTTTCCCGGGCTGTCCCGTGGTTGCGGGGGGTCTGGGGGTGTGGCATTCGACGGAGAGTTTGATCCTGGCTCAGGACGAACGCTGGCGGCGTGCTTAACACATGCAAGTCGAGCGGTTGGGCTCCTTTCGGGGGGTTCTTCAGCGGCGAACGGGTGAGTAACACGTGAGCAACCTGCCCCTGGCTCTGGGATAGCCTCCGGAAACGGGGATTAATACCGGAT
>JASHPP010000651.1 GCA_030038035.1 Trebonia sp. | reverse complement strand
CAGCGGCTGGTCTCTTCCGCCAGCGACACCGAGGAGTCGGCCACCGACGACCCCGAGGACGACTACTCCATCCTCGACGCCGACTCCTCGCAGCGCAGCGCGATCGACGCCGTGCTCGCGGGCCACAGCCTGGTCATCCACGGCCCGCCCGGCACCGGCAAGAGCCAGACGATCGCGAACCTGATCACGGCCATGGTGGCCCGCGGCCGCAAGGTGCTGTTCGTCGCGGAGAAACGGGCCGCGATCGACGCGGTGCTGTCCCGCCTCGTCGGGGTCGGGCTCGGCGACCTGGTGCTCGACATCCACGAGGGAGCCCGGGACCGGCAGCGGATCGCGGCCGGGCTCGGCGCGACCCTGGACCTCGCCGAGCACGCGACCGCGCCGGACACCAGCGCGCTGCACCGCAGGCTGACCGACCGGCTGCAGCGGCTGCGGCGGCACGCGACCGCCCTGCACCGCGTGCACGAGCCGTGGCGGCTGTCCGCCTACCAGGTGCAGTCGGCGCTGCTCGGGGTGCCCGCCGCCGCCCGGATGAGCACGGGCGTCGCCGACCCGGAGCGGATCACGCCGGAGCTGGCCGACGAGATCCGCGACGAGCTGCGCGAGTTCACCCGGCTCGGCGGCTTCGCGCTGCGCCCGGGCAGCAGCCCCTGGTTCGGTGCCGCGCTGCGCAGCAGGGAGGCGGCCCGCGAGGCGGTCGAGCTCGCCGTCACGCTCGACACAAGGACGCTGCCGCAGCTAGCTGCACGGCTGGCCGCCGCATGCCGCGAAACCGGCCTGCGCATTCCTTTCACCCATCCCGAACGGTCCCGGGTTACCGCGCTGTTCGCCCTGCTCGCCGACGCGGGCTCGCCTGGCCGGGGCTTCCGCGAGCGGCGCGCGCTGCGCCGGGAGGCTCGTGCGCGGTGGCAGACGCTGGCCGGGCCTGGCGCGAGCGGCGAACCGCGGCTGCCGTCGGGTTACCCGGCGCTGGCTCAGGCCTGGCAGGAGTGCTGCAGGCAGCTGTCGGCGCTGTCGGCGCTCGCGCCGCTGGCCGGCCTGGACGAGGACCCAGCAGCAGCGGCGGCGGCCCTGGCGGCCGACCAGGAGACGCCCTGGCGGCTGCCGCGGCTGCACGAGCTGGCGCGGCGGTTCGCCGCGCTCGGCCTCGCCCCCTTGCTCGACGAGGTTGCCAGCGGGGGGGCGACCCCCCTGCAACCCCCCGCACGGGACCAACTCGTGGCGCCTTCCCCAGACCTTGTCGTCAGCGCCTTCGACTACGCGTGGTACCGGTCGATCCTGGACCAGATCCGGGTCCGCGACCCCGAATACGGTGCCGAATACGGCGCCGCCCTTGACGAGATCGCCGCGGAGTTCCGGCACCGCGACACCGAGCACCTGGCGGCGAACCGGGCCCGGGTGCGCAGCGCGTGGGCGCGCCAGCTGCGCGAGGCGGTGGACAGGCATCCGCTGCAGGCTCGCGTGATCCGCAAGCAGGCGGCGCTGCGCCGCGGCCACCTCCCGCTGCGGCGGCTGCTCGACCAGACCGGCGACGTGCTGTTCGCGCTGAAGCCGTGCTGGGCGATGTCCCCGCTGATGGTCAGCCAGGTGCTGCCGCTGGCCCGGCTGTTCGACCTGGTGATCTTCGACGAGGCGAGCCAGATCGTGCCCGCCGACGCGATCGGCTCGATGATCAGGGCGCACCAGGTGGTGGTCGCCGGGGACGACAGGCAGCTGCCGCCGACGAACTTCTTCCGGCAGGTGGATTCCGGCGATCCGGCAGACGATGACGACCTCGACGAGGGCATGGTGTCGTTCGGCGCCGGGTTCGAGTCGGTGCTCGACGCGCTGCGCCCGCTGCTGCCGACCTGCGCGCTGAACTGGCACTACCGCAGCCGCGACGAGCGCCTCGTCGCGTTCTCCAACGACCGGATCTACGGCGGCGCGCTGACCACGTTCCCCGGGGTGGCGCGCGATGACTGCCTGCGGCACGTGGTCGTCGCCCAGGACGCCTCGCCAGGCCAGGAGTCGTCGGTCTTCGCCGAGGTCGCCGAGGTCGTCGCTCTGGTCCTCGAGCACGCGCGGAGCCGGCCGCAGGAGTCCCTCGGCGTGATCGCCCTCGGCCTGCGCCACGCCGAGCGCATCGACGCGGCGCTCCGCGCCGCCCTCCCATCCGCCACCGACCCGCCCCCCGCCGCCGCCCGCGACCGCGCCGCCCCCACCCCCGCCTCCGCCCGCGACCTTGAGGCGTTCTTCGCCGAGGACGTGCCCGAGCCGTTTTTCGTCAAGAACCTGGAGCGGGTGCAGGGCGACGAGCGGGACGCGATCATCTTGTCCGTCGGCTACGGCAAGCACGCGGACGGGCGGATGCGCTACCAGTGGGGCCCGCTGCTGCGCGACGGCGGCGAGCGGCGGCTGAACGTCGCCGCGACCCGCGCCAAGCGCCGGCTCACCGTGGTCAGCTCGTTCTCCAGCCATGAGGTGGACCCGGGCCGGCTCACCAAGCCGGGCGCCCGGCTGCTCGCCGAGTACCTGGAGTACGCAGGCTCCGGCGGCACCCCCGTGGCGGCCTCCGGTTCCGGATCGGGCATCGGCCCCTTTGAGGCCGACGTCGCCGCGCGGCTGGCCGAACTCGGGATCACGGTCGTGCCGCAGTACGGCGTGGGCGGGTACCGGGTCGACTTCGCGGCCGCGCACCCCAGCGACTCGTCCCTGATGATCTTGGCGATCGAGGCTGACGGCGCCTCCTACCGGGATTCCGGCAGCGTCCGCGACAGGGACCGGCTGCGCAAGGAGCACCTGGAGCGGCTCGGCTGGCGGGTGCACCGGCTGTGGTCCACGAGCTGGTTCGCCGACCCGGACGCCGAACTGGCCAAGCTCCGCGCCGCCTACGACTCCGCCGTCCGCGCCAACCCCGCGGCCCCCCCGCCCCCGCCCGCGAACACCAGCGCCGCCCCGGCGGACACCCGCGCCACCCCAGCGGACACCCGCGCCTCGACATCGCCCACGGCGGCCCCCTCAGCCCTAGGAGCACCACCTGTCACACCGGCGTTGCCCGCCGCAGGTCCAGCCCCCGCGCGCCAGCTGCCCCAAGCCGCCCCGCCAGCCCTGCCGGCGGCGAAAGGGCCGCAGCCGACCCCCGCCCAGCCGACTTAGGATACAAGCTGCATGGACAAATAGGACAAAATGGCCCAGGAGCCTGCGGCTCGTATCCTAAGTACGAAAAACTGTTCCAGTATCTGAGACGGCCCCCTCGAACCGGTCCCGCCACCTACAGGCCGCGCATGCGGCGGGATACCTTGCGGATGACCGGCAGGGCCGCGAAGTACGTGCCCGCCAGCGAGCTGCCGCTGACCGCGAGGTCGACGGAGATCCGGCCCTGCTTAGCCCAGTAGACGTCCTTGAGGTCGAGCAGCAGCGCGAACTCGTCCACGATGAGGGCCAGCGCGGCGCCGTAGGCGACCGCGGTGCCCGGGTGGCGGCGCAGCTCCTCGGTGCCGCGGACCGCGATCGCGCCGACGCCGGCCAGCATGCCGATGCCCCACATGTAGTGGTGCAGGTGCTCACCGCCAACGCTGAGGTTACGGAACGGTCCCTTGCCGGCCTTGATGGCGTGCGTGACGCCCCGCACCCCGCCGAACACCGTCGTGAACGCCATCCAGCTGATCAGCGCCGACTGCTGGCCGCTGTCAAGCTCGGTACGGAAAGCGTCGCGCACCTCCGCGACGACCGATCGTGTCTCCATTCAGGGGACAATACCCATCCGGCGGCCCGGATGTTACGTTGCAAGGACACGAACACAGAAGGAGCCGGCGATGACTTCCAGCGGGCACGCGCTGCTCGTGGTCGACATGCAGAACGGGTTCTGCCATCCGGACGGGTCGTTCCCCCGGGTCGGCCGCGGCCTCGAGGGCGCCATGGACGCGGTGCGCAACGCCGCCATCGCGGTCGGCCAGGCCCGCCGCGCGGACATCCCGGTCGTGTTCACCAGGCACGTTTACCGTCCGGGACGGCCCGACGAGGGCGCCGCGCTGATCCGCAACAGCCCCGAGCTGGCCGGCGTGGCAGGCCTCGCGAACGGCACCTGGGATGCCGCGGTATGCGCCGAACTCGGCTGCGGTCCTGACGACCTCGTGGTGGACAAGGTCCGCTTCGACGCGTTCCAGTGGACCTCGCTCGAGCCGCTGCTGCGGGGCCTGGGCGTGACGGACCTGATGATCTGCGGCGTGGTGACGAACATCTGCGTCGAGACGACCGCGCGTTCGGCGTTCATGCGGGATTTCCCCGTCATCCTGCTCGAGGACTGCTGCGCGGCCAAGACCCGCCGCCTGCACGAACTGTCCGTCGAGGTGCTGAGCAGCTACGAGCTCGCGGAGATCGTCAGCGTCAGCCGCGGCTTCGACGCCGCAGACCCGCGCGGCGCGGCCGGCCGCCTGCCGTCCCCGGTCATGGCGTCCGCGTAGCCAGGCGCAGCAAGGCCTGGCAGCGCGGCAGCGAGGCGTAGCCAGGAAGTGAACTCAGCGGGTGGCCAGCCGCCAGAGCAGCCGCCAGCCGAGCAGGAACAGGCCGAGGAACGCCAGCGCGACAAGAACGAACGCGACCGCGGTGCCCTGGCCCGCGATCACCCGCAGGGCCATGCCGAGCGCCACGGTCGACAGCCACGCGGCCACCCCGGCCGGCGCCAGCGCGACCGGCGCCCGCCAGGCCCGCGACA
>JASHPP010000650.1 GCA_030038035.1 Trebonia sp. | reverse complement strand
TAGGTGAGCCGGGCCCACTGCGCGATCGCGTCCCTGTCGCCGACCAGG
Organism: Trebonia sp.; assembly: GCA_030038035.1. The sequence continues at coordinate 13,966 of JASHPP010000650.1, read as the reverse complement.
TCGGCGGCGCTGCGCGCGGCGCGGAAGTACCGCATGGTGTACCCGCCGCTTCCGGTGTCGGTCGGGCAGGTCACCAGGTCGTGCAGCTTCGGGTCGCGCATCGAGTCATACAGCCGGGCGGTCATCCGCACCGGGTTGCGGAAGGCCGGATGCGTGGTGACGTCGCGGACCCGGTCACCGTAGATGTACACCTCGCGTCCGTCGCGGATGCTCTCGATGTATTCATCGCCGGTCATCGGACGGGTCGCGGCGGGCGTGCCGCCGGACACCGCGGCAGCCTGCGCCTGGCCGGTGTTCTGCGGATCGGTCACGGTCATGGTGTCGGGTTCCTCCGCGGTGAGATGGGAAGCGGGATCATCGGGCGGTGCTGCCGGTAAGGCGCGGCAGCACCCAGCCGATGTCGCATTCGGGAGAGTCGAGGGTGTCCAGCCACGGGGCGCCGGCCAGGTGCTCGCCGACCGACCGGAACTCGCCGCCGTGAAATACCAGCGGCCGGCTGTCGGGGCCGTCGGGGTGACGCTGGCAGTCCTGGACCAGGCCGACGTGCAGCACGTGGTCGCCGCCGTCATAGCTGGCCCACGGGGTACAGGCGAACCACGCCAGGCCGCCCGCGACGCGCGGCGCGACCTCGTGGTCGACCCAGCCGACCGCGGCGCCGTGCCCCTGCTGGCCGGCGAAGTGCAGCGCCATCTGGTGGGCGTCGCTGTCCAGCACGGTCACCGCGAACGGGCGCCCGGTGATGTAGCCGCAGACCTTGGCGCGCCGGTCGAGCGCGACAAGCACCAGCGGCGGGTCAAGGGAGACGGCCGTGAACGCGTTGACGGTCGCTCCGTGCAGTCCGGCCTCGGTCCGGCAGGTCACGACCGTCACCCCTGTCGCGAACTGCCCGAGGCACTGGCGGAACTCACGCGAGTCGACTCGCATCGCCGCTCCCGGCCAAGAGGGATTATGTTCGGTATGCGGACGGCTCGTTCGCTGCCCGGATAACTTCTAAGGCTTGCCAGGGTCAGGACCGAAGTCAAGGGGACGCGTGGACGGATGTGCCGGCGAGGCGCCGCAGTACGCCTTGCCGCTCGTCGTCCGCGTCGAGCGGGCCGCTCCCCGGCTTGAAGATCCGCTGCCGCCGGGCGAGGTAAGCGCGGGCACGCCCGTGCTCTGGCTGAATCCGGAGCTGGCGATGACCGCGGGAAAGGCCATGGCGCAGGCCGGCCACGCCGCGCAGCTGGCCTTGGTGGCGGCTGGAACCACGGGACCGTTCGGAATGGAAGGCCAATGATTTTGACCTTGCCGTGCGAACCGCAGCGCCGGAACCCTGGGCGCGGCTCGTGGCCAGCGGCCTGCCGGTGGTGCGCGACCGCGGGTTCACCGAGGTAGCCCCCGGATCGTGCACGGTGGTCGCGGACGTGCCGGCGCTGCGGCGGGGCCGGTCAGCCGCCGGCGGCTGACCGCAGCGCCCGCCGGGCGCGGTAGGCGGCGGCGTGCTGCCTGTTGCCGCAGTTACCGGTGTCGCAGTAGCGGTGCGAGCGGTTCCGTGACAGGTCGACGAGGACGGCGTGGCAGCCGGGCGCGGCGCACCGGCGGAGCCGCTCGCTCTCGCCGAGCCGGACCAGGTCGGCGAGCGCGAAGGCGGCCTGCGCCGCGATCCGGTCCACCAGGGGCGCGTCCGGCCTGGTCACGTGCAGGTGCCAGCCCCAGCCGCCGCCATGGTCGATCAGCCACGGGCGGGCGCCCGAGTCGTCGAGCAGTTCGTTGACCAGCGCCGCGAGCCGCGGGACGTCCGCGGTGCGCGCGGGTCCGCCTGCGGCCTCCCACGCGGCCAGCAGCCGGGGCCGCAGCGCACGCACCGCGGCCACGTCGGCGGGCCTGGCCGTCCGGCGCGGCACCACCTGGTGCTCGTCGAGGAAGTTCTCAAGCGCGGCCGCGTCCGCGATCGCCTCGCCGTCCGCCGCCAGCCCGGGAGCCGTGTTGACGAGGTCGGCCGCGAGCACGAGCGCGGCCGTCGTGTCATGAGCAAAAAGCAACTTGACTCCTGAGCGGTACTCGGCCTAACGTCAGTACCGTCAATCGTATTTGGTCATGACGCGAGCGGGTCGGTTTCATGGGCTCTCCCCGGTGGGCGGTCGGGACGGCGGTGGCCGGGGCGGCCTGCATCTCGAGTTCGGCGGTCGTGATGCAGCTCGCCGGGAGCTCGCCGAGCATGACCGCGCTCGGCAGGTGCGGGCTGGCGCTGCCGGTCCTTGCCTTGCTCGCCTGGGCGGAGCGGCGCCGCGGCGGGCCGCGCATGACGTCCCGCAATCGATGGCTGGCGCGGCTCGCCGGCGTGTTCCTCGCGGCCGACCTGATCGTCTGGAGCCACTCGATCGCCGACATCGGCGCCGGCCTGGGAACCGTGGTGACCAACCTGCAGGTCGTGATCGTGGCGCTGCTCGCGTGGCTGGTGCTCGGTGAGCGGCCGCGCCGTTCCCTGCTTGTCGCGCTGCCCGTGATGCTCGGCGGCCTCGCCCTCGTCGGCGGGCTGGCCGGCACCGGCGGGTACGGGGCGCATCCAGGGCTCGGCGTGGCGTTCGGCGTCGGGGTGGCGGCGCTGTACTCCGTCTACATCCTCATGCTCCGCCAGGCGGCCGTCGGCTCGCCGGTGGTGGCGACGCTGATGCAGGCCACGCTGGGGGCGACGGCCGGGTCGCTGGCGCTCGGCCTGCTGCTGCGGGATTTCCGGCTCGGCCCGGCCTGGCCGGCCCTGGGCTGGCTTGTGCTGCTCGCGCTTACCTCGCAGGTCATCGGCTGGCTGCTGATCACGGTGTCGCTGCCGCGGCTGCCGGCCTGGCTGGTCAGCGCGCTGCTGCTCGTGCAGCCGGCGGGGTCGCTGACGCTCGGGGCGCTGGTCCTGCGCGAGCGGCCGTCGGCGGTGCAGCTGGCAGGGGTGGCGGTGATGCTCGGCGGGGTGCTGATCGCGGCCAGCGGGCGGCTTGGGCGGCCCGGGCGGCCCGGGCGGCGGACGGTGGCGGGCACGCCGGCCGAAGCCGTGGCGGGGGCGGCGGACGCGGCGGAACATGCGACGGTCGAATGATCCGCCCTGGCGGGTTTTGCGCCATTATGATCCCCTCTACACCCGTCTACAGGGTCGGCTGCTGAGTACGGAAGGGTCGGGCATCATGGGCGCCCAGCGCGCTGCCGCTCCAGTGCTATCGGGGACCGTGCCCCCGCTCGCCGGATCATTCCACGACCGGCAGGAAACCGGGTTCGGCCTGGCTGACGCGCTGCGTCCGGGCGAAACGACCGTGCTCGTCCCTGGCCGGCGGGAGACGGACGGCGAGAGCGGCGCGGGGGACGGGGGCCCGGGCGGGGCGGCCGACGGCGGGGACGGCGGCGCGGGCGCGGGCGCGGCGGGCGGTACCGGAGGCGTCACGGGCGGTAGCGCGGGCGCGGCGGGCGGTAGCGGGGCGGGCGCGGCGGGCGGTACCGGGAAGACGCAGCTCGCGGTCGGTTACGCGCACGCGATGTGGACCGCGGGCGCCGTGGACCTGCTGGTGTGGGTGCCCGCGGCGAGCAGGACCGCCATCCTGTCCGGCTTCGCGCAGGCCGCCGCCGACGTCGACGGCGACAAGCCAGGCGAGAGCGCGGACGCCGCCGCGCGGCGGTTCCTCGGCTGGCTCGAGCGGACCCGGCGGCCGTGGGCGGTGGTCCTCGACGACGTGACGTCCGCTGGCGACCTGGACGGGCTGTGGCCTGCTGGCGAGACCGGGCAGGTCGTCGTGACCACGCGCCTGCCTGAGGCGGAACTGCGCGCCGCCGACCGGACGGTCGTGCCGGTGCCAGGGCTCAGCAGGCGGGAGGCGCTCGCGTACCTCAACTCCCGGCTCACGGGCTACCCGGACCAGCGGATCGAAGCGCTCGACCTGGCCGAAGAGGTCGGCGGGCTCCCGATCAGCATGGCGCACGCGGCGGCGGCGATCACGGAAAGCGAGGCCACGTGCCGGGACTACCGCCGCCAGTACGCCGAGCGGCTGCGGGCCACCGCGGACACCGTCGCCGACGGCTGCCCGCCGTCCATGCTCGCCAGCTGGTCGCTCGCGGTCGAGCGCGCCCACGAACTGCCTCCCGCCGGGCTCGCCTGGCCGGCGCTCGCGTTCGCCGCCGTCTGCGGCACCTGCGGCATCCCGGCGGCCGTCTTGACCTCGCGCGCGGCATGCGGTTACATCATCGGCCGCACTCCGGGTGTCGCCGGCGACGACCAGCACCTGGTCCGCGCCGCGTACGCGAACCTGAACAGGCTCGACCTGGTCAGCGTGGAGAGAACCAGCGCCGTGCGGACCGTGTGGGTGCACCCGGCGGTGCGGGCGGCGGTCTGGGCCTACCTGTCGCGCGCCGGCGCGGAGCAGGTGGTGACGGCCGCCGCAAGCGCCCTGCTCGAGGCCTGGCCGGACGCGGGGGCGGCGGGCGCCGAGCCGCAGCTGAGCCAGGCGCTGCGGGACTGCGCGGCGGGACTGCAGTCCTGCGCCGCGGACCTGCTGTGGCAGCCGGACGCCCACCCGGTGCTGCTGCGGGCCGGGACCTCGCTTGAGGAGAGCCTGCTCGCCGACTCGGCCGTCACCTACTGGCAGTCGATCGCGACGGGCTGCAAGCAGCGGCTCGGCGCGGCGCACGCGCAGTCCACGCTGGCCAGGGACCGGCTGGCCGCCGCGTATTCGGCGACAGGGCGGGAGGCCGAGGCGATCCCCGTTCTCGAGGCCGCGCTGGCCGACCGCGAGCGCGAACTCGGGGCCGAGCACCCGGATGCGGTAACCGCCCGGATCAAGCTGGCGCACTGCTATGCGCGGGCCGGGCGGGAGGCCGAGGCGATCGCGCTGTTCGAACAGGCGCTGGCCCAGTCCGAGCGGCTGTTCGGCATCGTGCACCGCGACACGCTGGCGCTGCGAGCGAGCCTGGCCGCCGCGTACCAGGCCGACGGGCGGCCAGGCGATGGCGTCCTGCTGTACGAGCGGACGCTCGCCGAGTCCGAGTGCGCGCTCGGCCCCGCGCACCGTGACACGCTCACGGCGCGGGCCAGCCTGGCCGGCGCCTACCAGGCGGTGGGGCAGCTGAGCGAGGCGATCGCCGCCTACGAGCGGACGCTGGCCGACCGGGAACGGGCATACGGCCCCGACCACCCGGACACCGTGGCGGCGCGGGCAAGCCTGGCCGGCGCCTGCGTGCTGTCCGGGGACCACAGGGACGCGGTCGCGCACTACGAGCGCGTGCTCGCCGACCGGGAGCGCATTCAGGGCGCCGACCACCCCGACACGATGACCGCGCGCGACGACCTGGCGTTCGCCTACCGCAGCGCCGGCAAGCTGAAAGCCGCGATCCCGCAGTACGAGCGGACGCTGGCCGACCGGGAGCGGGTGCAGGGACCCGACCACCGTGACACGCTCAGCACCCGCGCCAACCTCGCGGCCGCGTACCAGCTCGCGCGCCGGATGCGGGATGCGATCGCGCAGTATCAGCGCGCGCTCGCCGACTGCGAAAAGTACCTGGGCGCGGACGATCCCATGACGACCACGGTGCGGGAGAGCCTGCTGGCGGCGACGGGGTTACCCGCGGCGCAACACCAGGATCATGCGCCAGGCCGCCGGGTCGCCGAGCATGGTCGTGTCGTCGAAGTCGCCGTAGCTGGCCGCGAGCGCGTAACCGCCGGCCAGCCGGATCGCGGCGGTCATTTCCGTCGCCGTCCAGAACCGGTTGGGCACCACGTCGCTCACCGAGCGGACCGTGCCGTCGGCGCCATGAGCGGTGATGCTCATGTGCTCTGAGGTGATCTGGGTGACCGGGTCGATCCGGTCCTGATGGCCGCCCCACCGCACCTCGGCGCGCACGCCGTCCTGTTCGATCGTCCATTCGCTGCTGGTCCTCGGCACCTGGGCGAGATAGTCCGCGGGGTGCGCGAGCTCGACGATGTACAGCCCGCCCGGCCGCTGGTGGGCCGCCACCGCGGTCAGGTGCGCGACGAGGTCGTCCAGCGTGAACAGGTGGCAGAGCGAATTCAGCATGGTAATGGCGAGATCAAAGCGAGCGGGGATACTGAAGTCTCGCATGTCCGCCCGGACGACGTCGAGGTCAAGCCCGGCAGCCGCCGCCTGCGCCGCCGCGTAAGAGCACATCGGCGCGGAGCGGTCGAGCGCGGTCGCCCGCAGTCCGCGGCGGGCGAGTTCCAGCGCGTGTTCGGCCGGGCCGGCGGCGAGCTCGATGACCGACTGGACGGCCGCGCCCGCGTCCCCCTGCCAGTGACTCGCGCACCAGTTCAGCAGGGCGCTGACCTCGACGGGGACGTCCCGGTAGGCACAGGCGAGCTGGTACAGCCCGGGTTCGTCGTAGATGCCGCTCACCTGAGCAATGATGCCGGAAGCGCGCTGCGGGCGCGCCCGCGAGGCGGCACGCGAAACGGGCTTGTCGGCCGGTACGTAACGACCATCACATCATCGGCCAAATCAGCAACGTGTCTACCGCGGTCGTTCCGCGTGGGGCAGACTGGCCGCATGATGACTGAGGCGGAGGCACTCAAGGCGCTGGCGCGTGAGGACCCTGCGGTGGCCGACGACGCGAGGGCAGCCCTCCGCTGGCTGACCTCGGGCGGCGGCCTCGAGGCGATCTCGCTGCTGCGCTTGCAGGAATTCCTGTGGTACGTGCTGCCGACCAGCTGGCCAGCTCCGGCGAACGGCCACTTCGCCGTCGCGCGGGCGCTGTCCAGGCTGCTCATCCTGGCGGGGATGGACCGCTACGGTGACGTCTGCGCCTCGGCGGAGACCGAGCAGATCATCGCGGCCTACGCCTGCGGGCAGGCGGACGGCGTGGCCGCTTACTCCAAGGCGCTCGCGTCGTCGCACGTGGCACCGCCCGACACGGACCTGCTCGCCTGGAGCTCGGCGATGGGCCCGGAGGAGCGCGCCGCCTACGACGCCTGCGCGGCCGCCATCGAGCTCGCGGTGGCCGCGCGCGAGCTGCGGGTCGGCGTCAGCGGATGGAAGACCAAGCGTGCCGCGCTGGTGGAACGCTGGCTGACCCGGTCCACAGGAGAGCCGGGCGCCGACACCTGGCTCAGCCGGATCAGCGCCGAGCGCATCGACGAGTGGGCCAACGGCCACCCGGGTGAGCGCGCCCAGATGGCGCGCCGCGTGGTTCCGCGCCTGCTCGAGCCGCCCGTGCTGCCGGGCGAGCCGCTGCCGACGCTCCGCTGGCTGCTGCAGCATGCCGACGCCGGCCTTCGGCTGACCGCCCGGCACTACATCGCCCCCGCGCTGGTCGGCGAGGCCGCCGGGATGTTCGGCTGGGGCGGGCATACTCGCGGCGGCACGCGCCACCAGGAACTCGACGTGTTTCCGCTGCACACCCTGCGCGGCCTGGCACAGCACGAGATGGGCGCGGTGCGGCGCAGCGGCACGAGCCTGGTGCTGACCAGAACCGGACGCCTGATGGCCGAGGACGCCGCGGTCCGCTGGCACATCGGGACAGCGGCGCTGATCGGCCCCGACGACGGCACCGACCCGGACTTCACGGTCGCCGTGCGCGAAGCCGCCTTGCTGGTGGTGACGCTGAGCGACGGTCCGGTCAGCTTCGAGGAGCTGGCCGGAAGGCTGACCGGGCTGCACGCCGCCGAGGGATGGACGTCGAGGTCGGGCAACAGCCTGGCGGGCGCGATCCGCAGCGAGATCCACATGCTGCGGCACCGGCTGCGCGCCCTGCAGCTGCTCGACGAGCCGGCCGTCGCCGGGCCCATGGCGCTCACGCTGACCGGCACGGGAACCGCCGCCGCGCTGTCCGCGCTGCTCGCCCGCGCGCTGCGCCCGCGCCGTCACCTCCACCCGTGACGCTGCCCGGCTAGCCGTCGGGCGCTAGGCCGGGACCTGCAGGCTCAGCGGCTTGTAGCCGCAGTAGTTCTCGGCGAGGGACTTCGCCGCGGCACGCGAGGATGTCACGTACCGCAGCTGCGCCAGCTGCAGCTGCGACTCGAAGGGGTCCTGCCCAGGGGCGACGTGCAGCATTGAGGTCATCCACCAGGAGAAGTGGGTGGCACGCCACACCCGGTCCAGGCACATGTCGGAGTACGCGCCGGCCAGCTCCCACGATCCGTCGAGCAGCGCGGCGCGCAGCGCGCCGGCGAGCACGATCACGTCAGAAAACGCGAGGTTGAGCCCCTTGGCTCCGGTCGGCGGCACGATGTGGGCCGCGTCCCCGGCCAGGAACAGGCGCCCGTGCCGCATCGGAACGGCCACGAAGCTGCGCATCGCGGTGACGGACTTGTCCGTGATCGTGCCCTCGCTGACGGACCAGCCGTCTACCGCGAACCGCTTCTGCAGCTCCGCCCAGATCCTGTCGTCCGGCCAGTCCGCTACGGGCTCGTCGGGGGCGACCTGCAGGTAGAGCCGACTGACTTCGGGCGAGCGCATCGAGTACAGCGCGAAGCCGTCCCGATGCCGCGAGTAGATCAGCTCGTCGGTGGAGGGCGCGGCATCGGCCAGGATGCCCAGCCACGCGTAGGGATAGGCCCGCTCATACACGGACAGGTTCGGGACGAGCGGCCGGCAGATCCCGTGGAACCCGTCGCATCCGGCAATCACGTCACAGGACACCTCGTGCGCGACCCCCGACGCGTCCCGGTACGACAGCACCGGGCGGTCCGACGTCACGTCAGAGACCGCGACGTCCGAGGCCGAGAACTCGATCACTGCCCCGGCCGCGAGCCGCGCCGCGATCATGTCCTTGACGATCTCGGTCTGGGCGTAGATCGTGACCCACCGGCCGTCGGTCAGCGAGCGAAAGTCCAGGTGGTGGCGTTGGCCGTCAAACTGCAGGTAGATGCCGCCGTGCTCCATGCCCTCGGCGTCCAGCCGCTTTCCCAGGCCGACGCCGCGCAGCAGCTCCACCGTTCCCGCCTCGAGCAGCCCCGCGCGCTGGCGGGCCTCGCAGTATTCCCGCGACCGGTTCTCGACGACGACGGACTCGATGCCGTGCAGCGCCAGCAGGTGCGCGAGCAGCAGCCCAGCGGGACCGGCACCGACAATCCCGACTCGGGTCCGCGAAGTAACAGCCATTGAACGGAACCCCTCTTGAATGTCCGTATAACGCACGATAGTTCAGAAAGCGAACACCTTGCGCCCGCTCTACGATTGTTATCATCGGGCAAGTAACGTGATGACAGGGCGCCGGCCCAGCGCCGCCGGTGCGGCAGCAGAGCGCATCGCAACCCGGCGCGGGAGGCTCGATGCACGACGAACTGGTCAACGGGGACGCGGGCGCCGCCGAGATCGGCGCGGCGGAAGGCGACTTCGTGCAGTCGCTCGAGCGCGGCCTGTCGGTGATCCGCGCCTTCGACGAGGACCACCCCGTGCTCAGCCTCTCCGAGGTTGCCGCGGCCACCGGGCTGAGCCGCGCCGCCGCCCGGCGCTTCCTGCACACCCTGGTGCATCTCGGCTACATGCACAACAACGGAGGGCGGTTCTCGCTGCGCCCCAAGATCCTCGAGCTGGGGTACGCCTACCTGTCCAGCCTGACCTTGCCCGAGGTCGCCCTGCCCCACCTGGAGGAGCTCGTCGCCGAGGTCCGCGAGTCCTCCTCGGTCTCCGAGCTCGACGGCGACGATGTCGTCTACATCGCCCGGGTGGCCACCAAACGGATCATGCGGGTGACGATCAGCGTCGGCACCCGATTCCCCGCGTACGCCACGTCGATGGGCCGGGTGCTGCTCGCGGCGAAGCCGGACGAGTGGCTGGATGACTACCTGGCCTCGGCCCGGCTGCGCGGGCTTACCGATCTCACCATCACAAGCACCGCCCAGCTGCGCCAGGAGCTGCGGACCATCCGCAGCCGGGGCTGGGCGCTCGTCGACCAGGAACTCGAAGAGGGGCTCCGCTCACTGGCCGCCCCGATCAGGGACCCGAGCGGCACGGTGATCGCCGCCGTCAACGTATCCACGCACGCCGGCCGGCGCAGCCTGGAGAGCGTGGTCGCCGACCTGCTGCACCCGCTGCTCGCCACCGCCGGGCGCATCGAGCGGGACCTGGCCAGCTCACGCACCGGGGCGCGCTCCCGGCGGCCCGCCTGGTAACGGACGGCTGGGGCGACACCTGACACACTAGCTGTCCATGCGCACGCTGCTCGCGGACCACCCGCTGGTCACGCACAAGCTCACCCTGCTCCGCGACGCCCGGAGCGACACCGCCACGTTCCGCGCGCTCGCCGACGAACTGGTGACCCTGCTCGCCTACGAGGCGACCCGTGAGGTCCGCGTGACCGAGGTGACCGTCACCACGCCCGTCGGCACCGCGCCCGGCGCGATGCTGGCCCAGCCCAAGCCGCTGATCGTCCCGGTGCTGCGGGCGGGCATCGGCATGCTGGGCGGGATGACCCGGCTGCTGCCGATGGCCAGCGTCGGCTTCGTCGGCATGGTGCGGGACGAGGAGTCGCTCGTCGCGTCCACGTACGCGAACCGGTTGCCCGCCGACCTGACCGGCCGCGAGGTGTTCGTGCTCGACCCGATGCTCGCCACTGGCGGCACGCTGGTCACGGTGATCCGCATGCTCGCCGACCGCGGCGCCGCGTCCGTGACCGCGATCTGCCTGCTCGCCGCCCCCGAGGGGCTGGCCCGCCTCGACCAGGCCTTCCCCGGCGACCGATCCCCCGCGGTCCGCGTGGTGACTGGCGCCGTCGACGAGCGGCTGAACGACAAGGGGTACATCATCCCCGGCCTCGGCGACGCGGGCGACCGGCTTTTCGGCGAGATCTAGCCCGGACGCAGCGGTTATCGGGAAGGCTTTTCGGAGTCGGGGGGCGGAGGATCTTTCCCATTGTCTGGGCGCCAGCGCCGGGGCCGGGCCAAGCGGGAACGCTTGGTACCGGCGGGGCTGGGGTTGCCCGCGGGGCCGGGCCTGGATGCGGTGCCGGGTAACCAGAATCAGCCTGCTGGTTGCCTGCGAGCTGACGGCCGCAGGTTCGCGGCGGCGCGGAGAGCTGACGGCCGCAGGTTCGCGGCGGCGGGGCGCGGGGGGCGAGGAGGCGAGGGCCGCTGGTTCGTGTCGGCGGGGCGCGGTGAGGCGAGGGCCGCGGGTTCGAGACAGACGGGGCGTGGGGAAGTGACGGCCTCAGGTTCGGGGCGGGTTGTCCCCGGGGGTCAGCCGGCCTTCGAGGGCCGCTAGCCGCAGTTCGAGCTGGTCGACGCGGTGGCGGAGCAGCTCGAGCTGGGCCTCGTCGGCGAGGCGACGCTCGGCCGAGCGGCGCAGCCGCGGCGAGGCCTCGGCGCGGGCCGCGACCACGGCCAGGGGAACCAGGCGCTGCGGCCCGTGCGGGCCGTCGACGAGCCGGGACGGGATCTGCCCGGTGCGGTACCAGGTGCGCAGCGCGGCGCGGGACACGCCGGTCTCGGCGGCCGCCCGCTCCAGCGACACCCAGTCCGAGCCCTCGAACTGGGCGCTCAGCTCAAGTTCGAGTTCCCACTCATCCAGCCGGTCTTCCCAGTCCATGGTCGGCAGCCTCCTCCATTGACCCTATTAATAGCATGGTATTGATCAGGTAGGAATCAGGGAGGCATGCTAGTTGCATGTTTGAGCGATTTACCGCGCAGGCGCGGCACGCGGTCGTCATGGCCCAGGAAGAGGCACGGCGGCTGGACCACAACTACATCGGCACCGAGCACATCCTGCTCGGGCTGCTCGCCGAGCGCGAAGGGGTCGCGTTCCGGGTCCTGCGGGACGCCGGGATGACGCTGGACGGCGCCCGGCAGGAGGTGCTCGACGCCGTCGGGCCCGGCAAGCGATCGCCAAGCGGGCACATCCCCTTTACCCCGCGTGCCAAGAAGATCCTTGAGCTGTCGCTGCGCGAGGCGCTGCAGCTGCATCACGCCTACATCGGCACCGAGCACATCCTGCTCGGCGTGATCAGGGAGGGCGACGGCGTGGCGGCGCAGATCATGGCAAAGCACGCCGACCTGCCGGCGATCCGCACCGCGGTGCTCAATCTCGTGCCCGCGGGCGAGGCCAGGGACGCGGGGCCCACCGCGCTGCGCTGGCTGCGGCGGCGTGCCGCCGTCGAGACCGTCGCCGCGCAGGCCGAGGAGCAGTCGCTGAACGCCACGCCGGCGGCGGACGCCACGCTCAGCGAGGCCGCCCGGCTGGCCGGCGGGCAGCCGGTCGGCTCGCACCACCTGCTGCTCGCCGCCCTGGCCGACACCGATTCGGCCGCCGCGCGGGCGCTTGCGGCCCTCGGCGTCGACCTGGACCAGGCCAGGGAGGCGCTGCGCGACGCGGACGTCACGGGCACGAGCGACGAGCAGCCCGAGGCGGCGGGCCGCCGTCAGATGGTCATCCGCGTAGCCGAGGACCGGCTCACGATCGAGGCGGCCGACCCGGTGCTCGTGGCGGCCGGCCAGGCCGTGCTGCGCGCGCTCGGCGAGCAGGCCCTCGCATCCGGCGCCATCCGCGGCGACCTGGACGCCTGCGCCAGCCTCGGCACGGTCTGGCAGGCGCTGCGGGACAGCCTCGCGGCGATCAGGCAGGCCGCCGAGGCCGAGGCCGCCTAGCCTGGCCGGGATGGCAGGCTCGCGGCGGGCGGGCGGACGGGGCGCCGGGTGCCGCCTGCCACGGTACCGGATCACCCCGAGCCGGTACCTCCCCCCACCTGGCGGCGGCTCCCCAGAGCGGCACCCGGCGCCCCGCCTAGCCGAGCTAACCGCACCGCGCGCCTGTGGCGCCATCCCCGAACCCGGGGGTGCCCGCCGCGGCGGCGCCGGGCCTAAACTGGCCCGGTGGCCGCGCATGTCAGTACCGCGTCCGGCCAGGTCATCCGGCTCACGGACGGCAGCCAGCTGGTGTTCGGGCGGGGACCTGGGGTGGACCTGGCGATATCAGCCGGGCGCGGGCTCTCCCGGCGTGCCGGGGTGATCACGACGACCCCGCAAGGCGCCTGGATCGCGAACGTCAGCCGCACGCACGCGCTCTACGTGGCGGGCGACGGCTACCGGATCCGGCTGCCCCGGGTGGAAGGCGACGGGGAGCCGAACGGCGGCTGGCTCGTGCACGCGGGGACCGCGATGGTCGGCTCGCGCGCCATGCTCGACGACGGGCTGCAGCTCGCGGTCACCGTTCCCGGACGACACAGGCGGCACGGCGCGGACACGCCCGCCAGCCAGGCGCCGGCCGACGGCGACGGCACGCTGCTCCCGCTTTACCTGGACCCGATGACCAAGATGTTCCTCGTCGCGCTGATGTGGTGCCGGCCGTGGCTGCTCGACCCGAGCGCGACCTCCCCGCTGCCGCGCACCCCCGAGATCGCCAGGGCCGCGCTCGAGGTGACCGGCGCCCACCACGAGCTTGAGCGGTTCGACGCCGACCCGGAGTTCCGCGACCGGCTGTCGTCGCGCGTCGCCGAGCATGTCAAGGTGCTGCGCCGCAAGATCACCGACCGCGGCCTCGCCGGCGCCGACGTCCGGCTGTCGGACGAGGTCGCCGTCCGGGTGCTGATCGAGCACGGTGTCGTCTCTGTCGGGGACCTCGGGCTGCTGAGCGATCCCGCGTGGTGCTCGCGGCAGGAGGACCTGTGGTGGAGCCGGGAGTTACGGGGTGCCGGGGGGCGCGCTGCCCGGCGGCGCGTAGGGCGCCGTGCCGACGGTGAACGAGACGCTGAGGCTCACCCCGCCTGGAGCGGTCACGACCGCGCGGTACGTGCCCAGCGGGATCGGGCCTGGGAAGAAATAGTGTCCCTGGTCGATCGCGTAGTTGAAGGTGCCCTCCCGGTCGACCACAGGCCGGTCCCGCGAGCCGCCCACCCCGGCGAGGCGGATCGTGACCGCGGTGCCAGGGACGAACCCGCTGCCGTGGAGCACGAAGACCGTGTTCCGGTCGCCGTAGGGCTGGCTCACGCACAGCTGCGGCGCGGCGGCGCTCCCAGGGGCCGTGCACGGCGGCGGCCCCGCCGCGGGCGGCGGCCCGCTGTCGGCCGCCTG
>JASHPP010000008.1 GCA_030038035.1 Trebonia sp. | reverse complement strand
ATGGCGAAGGCGGGCGGGCTGCCCTGGGACCTGATCCTCGGCTCGGACGTGACAAAAGCCTACAAGCCGGCCATGGAGGCGTACCTGCGGCCGGCCGCCATGCTCGGGCTTGAGCCGGGGGAAATCATGCTGGCCGCAGCGCACGAGGCCGACCTCGCAGCCGCCCGCCAGGCGGGCCTGGCGGCGGCGTTCATCTCCAGGCCCCTGGAGCAAGGGCCGGGGATTCCCGGGGCCGGCGTCGCCACCAAGCCGTGGGACCTGTCCGTATCGTCCATCACCGAACTCGCCGCCCTGATGTGATCAAAGCTGCCGAAGGCGCACATCCTTGCGGGTTCCGGGCGCATCGGGTTCTATCCGAAATCTCATCGGATGCGGCATTATTCCTGTGCTGTTGACAAGGGCCCGCCCCCGGCGGCCAGGAGCAGGCAGAACGCGGCACCGGGCGCTCTGGCGCCGCATAGACATTGGATTGGAGCGACCTTGACCGCTTCCGACACGGCCATCACAACCGCGAATCCGGCCATAGATCCCGCCCAGCCAACCACGATCGAGAAGCCCCCCGGGCTCTTCCTGAAGTTCGCGAACTGGGTCTCCGAGGCGATGGGCAGACCCGCCAACATCGCGTTCTGGCTTGTCCTTGTGGTGTTCTGGACCCTGATCTTCGCCTTGGGCGGACACTATCTCGCTTCTGGCGCGTGGCTGCCGGCGTGGTTCACCTCAACTGGCTACAACTTCCCGCTCAACCTGATCACGACCGTGGCCGAGCTGTTCATCGGCTTCCTCGTCGCGGCCGCGGCCAACCGGGCGCAGGACGCGCTGACCGTTTTGCTAGCGCACATCCGGGCCGGCGTCGAGCGTGACGTCGCAATCGAGCGAGGGCTGCAGGATGCAATCGCGGAGAACACCCAACTGACCATGCAGGTGCACGATCTTCAGGTGGCCATGTCCACGCAGATGGCCCTCCTCGACGAGATCCGCCGCCACGTTGCCGCGCTATCGCCGAACGCCGATCTGCTGCCACCGCGCCCTGAAGGGTCGCCAAAGACGGCTGACTAGCTGACGGGAGGAACGGCCCACCCGCTCGGGGTGAGGCAGCGGCAGCCGTCCCCCAGCTGGCGCCGGGTGGCGCAGACGATAGCCACTGAGCCAGCGGCGCACCGGTGCTCTCCCTCCAGCTCATGCCTCGTCAGCGGATCCGCAACCCGGCGCCACCGGCTCAGCCGACGGGCGGCCGTCGCATCGGCCACACCGACGGCCCACCGTCCGGCAGTTCCAGCACGCCCAGGTGAACGAACCCGAGCCGCTCGTACAGCGCCGCGCTGCGCTCGCCACTGGCCTCTAGGTACCCCGGCAGGCCGTGGGACCGCGCTGTTCCGTGCGCCCTGCGCGGCCGCCGCCGGTTCCCGCCGTTCCTCCGCCCGGTCCGCATCGGCTTCGAGGCCCCGCTCGGCAGGCGCCCGCTGGGCTACCTGATCGACATCGTCTACACCCGCGACGTGTGGATGCACCGTATCGACATCTGCCGCGCCACCGGCCGCCAGCCCGTCCTCACCGCCGCACACGACGGCCGCATCATCGCCGACATGGTCGCCGACTGGGCCGCCACCCACCGCCAGGCGTTCACGGTTCACCTGACCGGCCCCGCCGGCGGCAGCTACAGCCGCGGCAGCGACGGCGCGAGACTCGACATCGACGCCACCGAGTGGGCCTGGGCCGTCTCCGGCCGCGCCCGCGGCAGCGGCCTGCTCGCCAACCCCCTGCCGCTGTGAACCGCCGTTCGCGGCGCTGCGTTCAGGCGGATCGGCGGCCAGACCAGCGGTCGGCGACGCGAGGCGCGACGGCAAGCAGCAGCCAGCAGTATTTGGCGGCGTCTGGATTCAGCCAGGCGATGCCAATTGACAAGCCGATGACGAGGACGCTCGCCGCGACGCGGTAGTGCGCCGCCCGCGTTTGCTGCGCGGTCTCGGGAGTTACCAGATCCTTGCGGCTCCCGTAGATCACGGTCAGCTGGGTCGCCGCGGCGGCGAGCAGGAGGTTGGCCGCGAAGATGTCAATGGCCAGCGGGTTGGCGGCGAACTTGCCGAGCAGGTCGCTGGTGAAAGGCATGATCGTGATGGTGAACAAGAACGCGAAGTTCCACCAGGCCAGGCCCTCTTGCTGTCCGGTGATCCGGCGGAAGACCCGGTGGTGAACCAGCCAGAACTCCGCGATGACGTAAAACGAGATCACGTAGCTGACCAGCTGATCAGCACCGTTACCGAGCTGGGCGGCTAGCTGGGAGGCCGAGTCGGGATCGGTGAGCTTGGCCGGGGACGGCACAGTAAGCTGCAGGACCAGCAGGGTGATAGCGATGGCTACCACGCCGTCAGACAGGGCGAGCAGGCGGTCCACGCCGGGCAGGGCGTCGCGCGAAACGGCGGAGACGGGATCGGCAGACATAGGCACCTAGCCTTGCACATCACGGCAAGCCGATCAGTGGCCCGCCTGGCATGGGCGGGCCTCCATCCGGCCAGCCAGCGATAGCGGCGGCATTCACGCCGAACTCACATGTAGTCTGCGCGGGACCTGGAGGCGGGGCGTCGATGCTGGTGCCCGATGCGCGGTCAGGTAAGGACGGGTGATGCAGAGGGCACACGTTGACCGCCGGCACCGAGCGGTACATGCCAGCGCACCTACTGCAGGCGATGCCCATGCTGGTCCTCGGGCTGGTTGCGCTGGGCTGGATCATCGTGCGGGGGGCCCGGCCGCGGCGGGCCGACGGCGAGCCCGGGGCCGCAGTCCGCCGCGACCTGTGGGTGGGCCTGTCCCTGGCCGGGTCGTGGTTCGCGGTCTGGGGCCTGTACTCCGCGTACTACTGGACGGCCCATCCCTTCGGGACGACCTTGCAGTACGCCAGGTTCTACGTGCCGGCGCTCGGTGCCATCTCGCTGCTGGGCGCCTGGCTGGTGACCCGGGTTCCGGGCCGGGCCTGGGCGGCCGGCCTGACGTCTGCCGCCGTCATCGCGGCGATGTTCGGCCTTGGAGCCTGGTCCTTCCACGCCATGACGGCCACCCGGATCGGCGTTATCGTCACGGGGTGCCCTGGGCAGCAGCCAGCAGCCACCGGGCCGGGAGCGACCCCCTGCCCCGCAGGCACGCGGCAACGGCCGGCGTTACCGGCGGCTTACCAGTTGTCGTGCGGCTCCCACCGGAAGGTGACCAGGGAGACGATGAGCCCGGCCGCCCCCCAGGCGACCAGCGCCGCCAGGTCGACCGCGGTGATCCCGGTCGAGCCCTGGACGGCGAAGGCCCGCTGCAGGCCCCTGGCGAGGTGCTCAAGAGGGAAGAGCTTGCCCACATCCAGCAGCCAGGCCGGCATCACCGGTGCGGGGATGAACACGCCGGAGATGAAGCCCAGGATCAAGCTGATGAACGGCCCGGCGGCCGCCGCGGCGTCCGTGGTCGCGCAGACGCGGGTCGTGGCCAGGCCGAGCGCGCACATGCAGGCGGTCCCGAGCACCGTGTAGACGGCCAGGCCGGTCACCGTGTGGACCTGGATGCGCACGTGGTACACCCCGACGCCGACCGCGACAAGCACGACGACCGTGACCGCCACCACGACGATCGTCCGCAGGATCTCCCCGGCCAGGAAGACCCAGCTCGGCATGGGCGTTCCGCGCAGCCGCTTGAGCATTCCGCGTTCGCGTTCGGTGGTGACCGCTATCAGCAGCGAGCTGTAGCCGGCCAGCATGACCTGATAAGAGATGATCGCCGGGGTGTAGTAGACCGCGAACGGGACCCGCAGGCGGAAGAACGATGAGTTCCCGTGGAAGATGCCGTTCAGGATCACCAGCAGGAACAACGGCATGACCACGGTGAAGACGAACGCGCGCGGTTCCCGCAGGAAGCCCTTCAGGGCGTAGCGGGCCTGCGCGCCGGCTAGGGCGGCGTCGTTCACGACGCGCCGCCGGACGGATGGCCGGACGGATCCCTAGCTGGATCGCCGGAGGCCAGCTCGACGAAGACGTCATCGAGCGTGGGCGGGGATACCCGCATGCCGACCAGCTCGAAGCCGTGCTCCTGCGCCCAGCACAGCAGCGCCGTCAGGTCACGCTGGGCCTGGTTGCTGCGAAAGCCGAGCCACTGACCGTCCTGCTCGACGCTGGCGCCCACCACCGCCGACACCTGCGCCGGACCCACGTGGGACGGCGCGAGGAACGTGATCCTTGTCGCGTGGCCGAGCGCGCGGCTGAGCTGCTCGGCGGTGCCCTGCGCGGCGATCGCGCCGGCCCGCAGGATCACGATCCGGTCCGCCAGGCGCTGCGCCTCCTCCATGTAGTGGGTGGTCAGGAACACCGTCTTGCCGGCCTGACGCAGCCCTTCGATCAGCGCCCACATGCCCCGGCGGGCCGCCGGGTCAAGTCCCGTCGTCGGCTCGTCGAGGAACAGCACCTCGGGGTCACCGACCAGACCGATGGCCACGTCTACCCGGCGCCGTTCACCGCCGGACAGCCGCCCGACGCGCTCGCCGGCCTTCTCCGCCAGCCCAACGGACGTGATCGTCGCGTCGACGTCGGTCGGCCGCCTGAAGTACCGCGCGAACATCGCCACGGTCTCCCGGACCGTGTAGACGGGGTTGAGCTCCGATTCCTGCAGAACCAGCCCGATGCGGTTGCGCCAGTCCCGCCCGGCATGCGCCGGATCGGCGCCAAGCACGGACACCTCTCCGCTGTCGCGAGCCCGGTAGCCCTCCAGGATCTCGATCGTCGTGGTCTTCCCGGCCCCGTTCGTGCCCAGGAAGCCGAAGACCTCCCCGCACTCCACGCTGAAGCTGATCCCGTGCAGGCGCTCGACCCCGCCGTAAGACTTGTGCAGCCCCCGCACGTCGATCGCGCAATCGCTCACCGTCGCCGCCTGAAGGAGGAAACTCGCCGCCAGGCCAGGATAGCCAGGGCCGGGCACGCGATTCGTGCCCTGGCCCTCTCACCCGGCTGAGACCGCAGGCGGGCAGCGCCTGCCGTCCCTGCCGGGAAGCGCGACCACCGCGCTGCCGGGCATGACGTCCTGGCCCCGCTGATTCCGGCACCAGGTGCGGACGCTCACGACCGCGTCCCCGTCGTCGTCGACGAACTTCCCGGTGATCTCGCCGCCCAGGCGTACCACATCGGAGAGGTAGACGAACGACCGGTATTCGCTGCAGGCTTCCTTGAGCCAGGCGTGGTCCCCCGCCCAGTGGGTGAGGAGGTGGACCTGCCAGCAGGTCCGCTGAACGCCGACGTCGTAGGGGGCGGTTACCCCCACGTTCTGCGCGGCGGACACGTTGTAATGCACCGCGTAGATCGGCTCGAGGGCGCCGGAGCCTGCGTCGCGGAAGGCCCACTTGGGATGCTCGCGGTACCGGCGCAGCGCGACGCCGTGGGCCGCGAGCCGCGGGATGGGCGCCGCGCCCGTCGCCACGAACGCGATCTGGTCGGTGAGGCCAAGCGGTCCCTTCGTGATCACATCGAGCTGGTCGCCGACGCCTGTGTCGTCCCACCAGCGGAGCTGCGCGCCGCGGCACCGCTCGCGCAGGATCGCCTCTTCGATGTCAGCCAGCTCCGCTGCTGTCCACGGGTGCGGGATCGTGACCGCGCGCGTGCCTGACCGCTCGCGCGCCGCGCCGCGCTCGTAGCGGACGACCGCCATGTCGAACTCGGTGACGATCTCACCGCGCTGGTTGCGGTAGCTGGTGCGGTACCTGTCGGTGACGGCCCGGCCCGCGAACGAGCTCGGGTGCGGGCCGTCGAAACCGGCGTAGACGGCCTCGGGGACGATCCGGTCGCCCAGCCGGACTGGCTGGTGGAAGCGAAGTCGGGTTTGCGAGTGGAAGCCGCCGAGCCCCGGCCAGCCGAACTGCACGCCGGAAAAGCAGCACAAGACCCACGTCGGCGGCGCGATGACGCCGCCATACGGCGACGTGCT
>JASHPP010000649.1 GCA_030038035.1 Trebonia sp. | reverse complement strand
CTAGGATCACGCCGACAGCCACTCGAGGTCCGCGCGGCGAAATGGCCTGATCTGCGCGCTGCGGCCGTCGCGCATTTTCGCGACCCAGTCCGGGTCGCCGATCAGGCTCCGGCCGACGGACACGAGGTCGAAATCGCCGCGCCGGAAGCGCCGGAGCAGGTCCTCGATCCGGCTGGCGCCGGTCGGCCTGGCCTCCTGGCCGTACAGCGTGGCCATCACGTCGACGTCGAGACCGACGCTGCCGACGGCGATCACGGGTGCGTCGGTCAGCGACTTGACCCAGCCGGCCAGGCCCAGATCCGACCCCGCCCACTCCGGCGTCCAGAACCGGCGGGTCGACACGTGGAACAGGTCGGCACCCGACGCTCGCAGGATCGAGACGAGCTGGCCGAGTTCGGCCGCGTCCGCCGCGATCTTCGCCTCGTAGTCCGCCTCCTTCCACTGCGATATCCGGACAGAAACCACGAAGTCGGGGCCGGTCGCCTGGCGTACCGCCTGGAGCACCTCGGCGGGGAACGTGGCCCGATCGGCGATCGAAGCGCCGCCGTACCGGTCGGTCCGCAGGTTGGTCCGCGGCCACAGGAACTGGTCGAGGAGGTAACCGTGGCACGCGTGGACTTCCACGCCGTCGGCGCCGATTTCCCTGGCGCAGACGGCGCCCCGCACGAAGGCTTCCCTGATCGCGGCCAGCTCGGCGGCGGTGGCCGCGCGGCCGAACGGCTTGCCTGGATGCGCCAGCCCCGACGGGCTGAGCGCGGTGAAGTCAGGCGCGACGTCCGTCCCGCCGGTATCGACCGCTCCGGCGTGCCACAGCTGCAGGAACATGCGGCCACCCGCCTCGTGTACCGCTTCGACGCACGAGCGCCAGGCGTCCCTGGTGCTCGCGTCGATCCGGGCGAAGATGCCGTTCGAGGCCGAACTGGGATGGTCGACCGCGCAGGCCTCGGCGATCACCAGCGCCGTGCCGCCGAGGGCGCGGCGGCGGTAGTACTCGCGCAGCCGGTCGCTCGGCGCGCCGCCGACGCACCCGAACCGCTGCATTCCCGGCATGACGAACCGGTTGCGCAGCCGCAGCTGCCCGATCTGCAACGGCTCAAGAAGCGGCGTGATGTCCTGGCCCGCCGCCCCGGCACGATCCGCCGCTGCCTGTGTCATCCGCGCTCCGCTGGCTGAGGAAAACAAGATCAATTATCCCGAACGGACCGTGCCGCCTGTTCATCGTCAGTAATCGCCCCACAGCACCCGATGCCACCACCGGCGGGTCAGCAGCGCCCGCCACCGGAACTGCCGTGGGGGTCTGTCATTCCAGCCGTGGATGCACCGCCCGTCGCTGAGCAGGCAGCCGCCCGGGCAGTCGCCTGCGCAGTGCCGGCAGTGGCGCGGGCTCACCTCCACAGGCCTGCCGCGGTCTTCCGTCCGCGCTGGCGCAGACCCTCGAGGTCGGCGTCGAGCACCAGGCCCCGGCCGCGGGCCCGGTCGACGGCGGCGTCCCATTCCCGCAGATAGCTCGCGGCGCCGGCGTACCGCGCCGCGAGCTGCCCGGGCGGGTAAGGGACGGTCTGCCCGATGAGCGCCTCCAGCGGGTTACCCGGCCTGGTTCCCGAGTGCACCGCGGTGGGCGCTTCCAGCTCGGGGACGCGGATCCCGCCGGCCGCGTTCCCCGTGTCGTCATGGTGTATGCCGGCATCGAGGGATGCCTCGATCAGCGGGAACGAAGGCGGCGGCGTCCCTGCGTCCGCCCAGCGCGCAAGGTGGTCAAGGGCGGCGTTGCGGACCCACGTCCAGTCGATGGTGTTGGCGTTCTTGGCGGGCGGGAACACCGGCAGGCCCTCGCGCGCCTGCATGGGTGTCAGGTCGGGCACCTCACCGACGTGCGCGGCGCCCGCGATCTCCCAGAACCGGAACGTCGGGGAGTCCGGCTGGCGAACCGGGACGTTGTGCAGCGTCTCGCTCTCGCTGTTGAGCACCAGGATGGGCACCCGGCCGCGGTCGCTGATGGCCGAGCTTCCCCCGTGGAACCCGTCGCCGAGCGGCCCGAACGTCACCATGAGCGGCTGGTCAGGCGGGTACACGCACAGTCCCCAGTGGGTGATGAGGAAGTACCCGTCGAAGCACCGCTCCTGGTCGTCGGCCATGTTGATGTAGGCGCCGAGCCGGGCCGCTGACTGCGACGCGCCTGAGGCGATCACCAGCCGCGGCGTCAGCCCGCCCAGGCTGCGGCGGACGGCCCGCGCCGCCTGGGTGAAGATGTCGTAGGAATACCGGTCGCCGGGGTGATGCAGCGTCCCGTACCGGCCGGGATCGATGCGCGGCAGCCCCGGGGTAGCGGGGAAGCCGGGTGCCAGTGCGGGCTGGCCGTTGACCGCCACGGCCTGCGCGGTGACACCGGCCCAGGCATAGCCGCCGCGCATCTCGTGCGCGGACGGCGCGCCCAGGTCGTACCCTGCGGTGACGTTCAGCCAGGTGACGATCACGACGCCGTTGAACCGCGCCGGGTCCGCCGGGCGGGCGACGTACATGCGGGTCCGGTACCCGGCCCGCTCCCCCGGCCGGACCGCCCACCGCCCGTCCCGCCCGATGGCGGCTGGCTGAACCGGCTCATAGGACTGGGCCACGCCGTCGAGCAGGAACTCCTCGATCACGTAGCCGTAGTCGCCG
>JASHPP010000084.1 GCA_030038035.1 Trebonia sp. | reverse complement strand
GCTCGCGGTGACCGGCGTGGAGTTGCACCACGCCGCTGGGTCGCGTGGTCCGGCTCCGCCGGCTGGCGCTTCGCCGGCCTCGGTGGCCCCGCCCGCGGTCCCTGCCCCGGCGCCCGTGGCTGTTCCCGTCCCCGTGCAGGCGCTTGTTCCGCTGCCGCCGTTGCCTTCTCCGCTTTCTGGACCTTCGCTGGCGCACGCCCAACAGGTGATAACCATCGCGTGCGCGACGTCCACGGGAGCATGCTCGGTCCGGCTCTACGTTGCCGGTCAAGCGGTCTCGGGTAAGCAGGCCGGCCGCTGAAGCCCACCTGCGCCTAGACAGCTGCCCATGCACGGCTTAGCCTTGACTGTATGGTCAGTCAACCATCATCCGCGTCCCTGTCCGCCGCGCCGCTCGCGTCAACGCGGGCGTTCCCGCCCGCCCCGGTCGACCCCGGCGGGCTCGCGGAAGCGCTGCGGCCGTTCGGGGAGAGCCGGATGCTGCCCCGCGCCGCGTACACCGACCCGGCGGTTTTCGAGTGGGAGCGGCGGCACTTCTTCGGCGGCGGCTGGATGTGCGTGGCGCGCGCAAGCGAGCTGCGCGTCGCAGGCGACCAGCTGGCCGCCGACGTCGGCGCAGGCAGCGTGCTGCTCGTGCGCGGCGAGGACGGCGCCGTGCGCGCGTTCGCCAACACCTGCCGGCACCGCGGCCACGAGCTGCTGCCCTGCGGCTCGGCCGCGAACGCCAAGGCGATCGTCTGCCCCTACCACTCCTGGGCCTACACCCTGTCCGGGCAGCTGCGCGGCGCGCCCGGGTTCCGCGGCACGGCGGGCTTCGACCCGTCGGCGTGGCCGCTGGCGGCGCTGCCGTGCGCCGAGTGGCACGGGCTGGTCTTCGTCGACGGATCGGGCGGCGCGGCCGGGCCGCTGCCGCTGGCCGCCCTCGACGAGGTCATCGCGCCGTACGAGCCGCAGCGACTGGTCACCGCCGCCGTGCACGGCTACGACGCGGCCGCGAACTGGAAGATCCTGACCGAGAACTACCACGAGTGCTACCACTGCCCCGCCATCCACCCGGAGCTGTGCCGGGTCACCCCGCCGCGCAGCGGCGAGAACTACGCGTCCACCGGCGCCTGGATCGGCGGCACGATGGAGCTGCGGTCCGGCGCGGCGACGATGTCGCTGGACGGGCGGAGCAACGGGGTCCCGCTCAGGGGGCTGCTGGGCGAAGCGCTGCGGACCGTTATCTACATTCAAATTTTCCCGAACGTGCTGTTGAGCCTGCACCCGGACTATGTCATGACGCACCTGCTGGTCCCCGTGGCTGCCGACAGGACCCGGATCGAGTGCAGCTGGGCGTTCGCGCCTGAGGCGACCGCGCGGGCGGACTTCGACCCGGGGTACGCGGTCGACTTCTGGGACCTGACCAACCGGCAGGACTGGGCCGCCTGCGAGGCGGTGCAGCGCGGGCTGTCCTCGCCGCACGCCTCCCCCGGGCCGCTCGCGCCCGACGAGGAGACGGTCTACGCGTTCGTCACGACGGTCGCGCGCGGTTACCTCGGCGAGCGCGTGGTCGAGCGCGCGGTTGAGGCCACCGCGGAGCTGCCGCTGCCGCGCGGCTAGCGGCCGGGGCCGCGGCCCCTCGGGTCAGGCGAGCGCGGCCGGGCCGCGGCGGGTCAGCTGGCGGGCGATGATCATGCGCTGGATCTCGCTGGTGCCCTCCCAGATCCGCTCCACGCGCAGCTCGCGGTAGAAGCGCTCGGCGACGTTCTCCCGCATGTAGCCGCGGCCGCCGAAGACCTGGACGGCGCGGTCGGCCACCCGGCCGGCCATCTCCGAGCTGTAGAGCTTGGCCATCGAGCACTGCGCGTGCGCGATCTTGATGTCCCCGCCCCGGTCGATGCCGCGGGCCGTCTCGTAGGTCAGCGACCGGGCGGCGAACAGCTCGGTCAGGCTGTCGGCGAGCATGCCGGCGACCAGCCCGTGCTCGCTGATCGGGCCGCCGCCCGCGTGCCGATTTCTGGCGAACTCGGTCATCTCGGCGAGCAGGCGCCCGGCGGCGCCGAGGCAGCGCGCGGCGACCATCAGCCGCTCGAACCGGAACCACTCCCTGGCGTAGGCCATCCCGTCGCCTTCGGCGCCGACCAGGTTGGCCGCGGGCACGCGGACGTCGTCGAAGGCGACGATCGGATGGTGGTGGCTGATCGTGTGCGAGTACGCGGGGGTGCGGACCACGCTGACGCCGGGGGAAGGCAGGTCCACCAGGAACATCAGGTGCTGGGGCTGGGCAGGCGCGACCGCTCGTTCTGGATAAATTCTTTTCGCCTGGAAAAAGCAGAAGTCAGCGGTGTTAAAGGAAGTCACGTGCCACTTGATGCCGTTGAGCACCCAGTGGTCGCCGTCGCGGCGGGCGGTCGCCTCGATGGCGTCGACGTCGGAGCCGGCGCCTTCTTCTGTGATCGCGTAGCATTCCTCGCGCTCGCCGCGGATCGCCGGCTTGAGGTAGCGCTCCACCTGGTCGGCGGTGGCGACCGGGGGCAGCCACGACGGCGGGGTGGCCGCGACCCAGCCGAGCGCGTTCGTCACGCGGCCCATCTGCTCTTGCACGAGCACCTGCTGGAGCGTGCTGCGCCCGCCGCCGCCGAGCTCCGTTGGCATGTTCGTTGAGTGCAGGCCCAGCTCGCGTGCCCGCTTGGCATGGGCCTTGGTCACGTCGCCGGGCAGGCCGGAAAGCTCGGCCTGCTCCTCGAACGGGATCAGCTCGTCCGCGAGCGCGCGTGCCCGCGCCTGAATGTCCAGGTCATCATCGGACAAGCCGTACATCGCGCCGTCGCCCACAGCTGCCGCCTCTCGTGTGCCGATCGCATGCCAAAGCATTGACTGAATGTTCAGTCTATGCCTAGCATCGGAGGCGTGCCAATGAGTTCTGATCTCCCTCGCAGCGCCGACGCCGTCGTCGTCGGCGGCGGGACCGTGGGCGGGTGGTGCGCCTACTTCCTGCGCAAGGCCGGGCTAGCCAACGTCGTGCTGCTGGAAAAGGGGCAGCTCGGGGCCGGCGCGAGCAGCCGCGCGGCCGGCGTCGTCAGGCTGCAGGGCGGCACGCCGGAGGCCGTCCGCCTCGGGCGCTGGTCCCGCGAGTTCTACCTGCGCCAGCGCCCGGAGATCGGGACCGACTCGGGGTTCACCGAGCAGGGGTACCTGCTGCCGTGCTTCACGCCGGCGGAGGTCGCGGCCGCCCGCGACCGGATCGCGATGCAGCAGGCGATCGGCATCCCGGTGCGCTGGGTCTCGGGTGCGGAGGTGGACGCGCTCAACCCCTCGATGGCACCCGGGCAGACGCTCGGCGCGTCGTACTGCGCCGAGGACGGGTTCATCACCCCCTCGCGCAACGTGGCGGCCTACACCGCCGCGCTGCTCGCGGCGGGCGTGGTGGTCGCCGAGCAGACCGCGTTCGCCGGGCTGTCCGCGGGCACGGTGCTGACCTCGCGCGGCACGGTCGACGCGGGCCTGGTGATCTTGACCGGCGGGCCGAAGCTCGCCGCGGTCGGCGCGCTGGCCGGGGTCGCGATCCCGGCGGGCGGCGCGCGGCACCAGGTCGCGGTGACCGAGCAGCATCCGGAATTCGCGGACACGCCGATGGTCTTCGACGTGGGCTCCGGGCTGTACTGGCGGCCGGAGGAGGACGGGCTGCTGTTCGGGATGAGCAATCCGGACGAGCCGCCCGGGGAGAACCGGTCCGTGGACTGGGAGTACATGACGCTGATGCGGCAGCGGCTCGCCAAGCTCGTGCCGCTGACCGTGGGGCTCGCGCTGCGGCGGGTCTGGGCGGCGACGATCGACTACACGCCCGACCACCTGCCGATCATCGGTCCGGCTCCGGGGCTGGACCGGGTGTTCGTGGCGTCCGCGGGCGGTGCCGGGATGATGTGGGGCCCGGCGGTCGCCGCGGCGGTCGCCGATGTGGCGCTGACCGGGTCTTCGGCGGTGGTGGACCTGTCCGACCTCGGGCTCGACCGGTTCGACGCATCGGGGCGCAGCCGCCTGGCCGCCGACCCGATAGCCCTTCCGTTCCCGGAAAAAACGAAGTGAGGTTCTGATGACCGTGGATGCTGGTACGCCCGTTGTCCCTGGTGCCTGGCTGGCGCACCTGGCCGGGGCGGCGAGCGCCGAACTCGAGGACTGGGGGCCGCTGGCGGAGGCGACCGGGGAGCCCATGGCGACGCGCGGGGTTACCTTGTGGTCTTCCGAAGGGAGTCAGGAAGGGACCTCAGGAGGGTCTTCCGGGGATCAGGAGGCGGGGGTCTGGGAGTGCACCGCCGGGCCGTCGTACTGGGTCCAGGAGCAGCACGAGTTCGTGCACATCCTGTCCGGCACGCTGACCGTCACCGCGGACGGCGGGTCGCCGGTCCTGCTGCGGCCTGGGGACAGCGCGGTGTTCCCGCGCGGCTGGCGGGGCACGTGGGAGCTGCACGAAACCGTCCGCAAGGTGTACGTCATCTTCTGAGCGCGGTTTCCTATCGCGTGTACAGGCTGGGCTGCTATAATATGGGCCTCATAAGGCGATGAAGCCCGCATAGGCCTGGCCGGACCGCTTCGGCAAGGCTGATGGCTTCTATCTATTTTCTATGGTAGAAGAGGCTTGCCCTGATAGCCATCGCCTTGCAGGTTATCCAGAGCGCGGCAGTTCTGATTCTTGCCCCGCTCTATATAGGCTGCATTGCCCGGGCCGAGGCCAGGGTGCAGTCCAAGCGCGGGCCCAGTGTCTTTCAGCCGTACCGGGACCTTGCCAAGCAGTTGCGCAAGGAAAGCGCGATCTCTGAGAATGCGTCCTGGATCTTCCGGGTGGCTCCGTTCGTCGCCTTCTCCTGCTACCTGACGGTCTCGGTGATCGTCCCCGTCATCACCGACGAGCCGCTGCCGCTCGCGTTCCTCGCAGACCTGATCGGCGGCGCCTTCGTCCTGATGCTGGCGAGCTTCTCGATCACGCTGGCGGCGCTCGACACGGGGAGCCCGATCGGCGGCCTGGGCGCCAGCCGCACCACCTGGGTCGGCAGTCTTGCCGAGCCCTCGCTTATCCTCGTGTTCTTCACCGTGGCCGCGCTGTCCAACTCGGACAACCCCTACCTGGAAAATCATGTGATCGCGAGCTCGGTCACGGTGTATACGCTGCCCACGCACCTGCTCGGCCTGGTCTCGTTCTTCATGATTGTCCTGGCGGAGAACGGGCGGATACCGATCGACAGCCCGGCAACCTCGACGGAGATCTCGATGATCGAGGAGAGCCGGGTGCTGGAGTACTCGGGTCGCGAGTACGCGATCGTCAAGTGGGGAAGCTGGATGAAGCTCTTCCTGCTGTCGTCGATCTTCATGAACGTCTTCGTCCTGCCATGGGGGCTCGGGCACGCGAACTCGATAGTCGGCGGCCTGCTGGGGATCTGCGCGCTGGCCGGCAAGCTCGCGGTGTGCGGAATCGTGATCGTCATCATTGACAGCTCGTTCGCCAAGCTGCGTTTCTTCCGTATCGCCGAATACCTGGGCGGTACGTTCCTGCTTGCGCTGCTCGGAATTGTGACCGGCTACGTGATAGGGAAGTAATGAGGTGGCGTGCCTATGACCTCGGCCACGGATACGATCCTGCTCAACCTGGGATCTGTGCTGATCCTGCTCTGCGCCTTTGCCTGCCTCGGCTCAAAGCTGTTCGACCGCTACCTGGGCTATTACGCCACGCAGTCGGTGCTGCTCGCGATCGTCGCCGCAATCGTCGCCGACGACCTGAACGACCCGGCCCTGTGGGCGCTGGCGGTGCTGACGCTGGCGATCAAGGGGGTCGGAATCCCGTTCGCGATCCGCCACTACCTGCTGGACAGGCTCAATCTCAAGCGTGATGCCGCGATCACGCTTGGCATGTCCACGTCGCTCATCTTCGGCGCGGTGCTGACCGGGATCGCGTACTTCTCGGTCCGCCCCTCGACCCTGCCGGGCCAGCTGCTAGACACCGCGGCGGTGCCGCTGTCCACGGCGGTGGTACTGCTCGGCGGGCTGTGCATGGTCGTGCGGCGGCACACGATCGCCCAGCTAATCGGCTGGCTGATCCTGGAGAACGGGGTGTTCCTCGGCGCGATCACGCTCGCCGCGACGTTCCCGTTCATTGTCGAGGCAGGCATATTTCTCGATCTCGTGGCCGGCGTGCTGATAATGCTCACGTTTGTCTCCGGCCTCGCTCAGCGGCTCGCGTCGGCGACCGCCGGTGAACTCCGGAGGCTCCGGGGATGACGCTCATCGTGGCCGTTCTCACCTGGGCGCTGCCGCTCGCCGCCGCGATCGTGCCGTGGGCCAGCGCACGGGCACGCGGCACCGGGGTCGCTCTGGCGGCCGCCGGCATCGCGTCGCTGGCCGCAGCGATCACGCTGGCCGTGCTGGTGCATGCCGGACACCCGCTCCGGACGCTCGACGGATTCGTCTACGTCGACCCGCTGTCCGCATTCTTCGTGGTCACGGTCGCGCTGGTGGTCGCGCTGACCGGTCTCGGCTCGTACTCCTACCTGCGGACCGAGCAGGCGCGGGGCGAGCTGACCCTGCTGCAGGTGCGCCTGTACGGCACCTTCTTCGCCCTGTTCGCGGCGATGATGCTCATGGCCCTGCAGACCGGCAACCTCGGGCTGCTCTGGGTGCTCGTGGAGGCCTCGACCCTGGCCAGCGCCGTGCTCGTGGCGCTGGAGGCACGCGCGACGTCGCTGGAGGCTGCCTGGAAGTACATCATCATCAGCTCGTTCGGGGTGACGATCGCGCTGGTGGGAACGGTCTTCGTCTTCTACTCGGCGATCTCGCTGCATGTCTCGCCCGACCAACGGCTGACCTGGCCCACGCTGTTCGCTCACGTCGCCCTCTTGCAGGCACCGAGCCTGCGGCTCGGGTTCCTGCTCGTGCTGATCGGCTACGGGACCAAGGTCGGCCTCGCGCCGATGCATACCTGGCTGCCGGACGCCCACGCCGAGGCGCCGGGTCCGGCCAGCGCGATGCTGTCGGCGGCCCTGCTCAACACCGGGATGTACGCGATCATCCGCTTCCAGGCGCTGACCACCGCTCAGCTCGGCCGCTATGCCAACGACGTGCTTCTGGTCTTCGGTTTCGCGTCCGTGGTGATCGGGGCGCTGTTCATGATCCAGTGTGAGAACTTCAAGCGGCTGTTCGCGTACTCCTCGATCGAGCACATGGGCCTGATCGCGATCGGCCTCGGGTTCGGCGGTTTGCTCGGCATCTACGGCGCGCTGCTGCAGACGTTCAATCACGCGATCGGGAAATCCGTCCTGTTCCTGACCAGCGGTGAAATCGTGCTGCGGTACAAGACCCGGAACGTCGTCGAAGTGCGCGGCCTGCTACGGCAGTCCCCGGTGATCGGCGGGGCGCTGCTGCTCGGCTCGCTGGCGATCGTCGGCTCGCCGCCGTTCGGGATCTTCCTGTCCGAGTTCACGATCGTGCGGGCGAGCTTCGCCGGGCACGCCTGGCTCGGCTTCTTCCTGCTGGCGCTGCTTGTGATCGCGTTCGTGGCACTCACGAGCACGACCGTGGGAATGGTCTTCGGACGGCCCCCTGGGGATGGCGTGGCCGCTCCGGGGATGACGTCGCGGGTGATAGGAACGTCTCCCCTCGTCCCCGGCCTCGGGCTGCTGCTCCTGCTCGGGGTGTGGATCCCTGGCGGGCTGAATGAGCTGATCCTGCAGTCGATCAAGGCGATCACATGACCGCGGCAGCCGCGATCCTGCTACTGTGCGCCGCCGCCCTGTGGCTGGCCTCGGCGCTGGTCGCGGTCCTCGCCCGCACGCGCCCCGGGCTCGTGGCCTGTACGGCCGGTTCGGCGACCGGCGGCGCACTCGCCCTCGCCGGCGGCATCCTGACCGCGCTGAACGGGGCCAGTGCCAGCCGGACGATCGGCGCCGGCGACGTCGTCGGGGCGGTCACGGTGCGGCTCAGCCCGCTGGCCGCGGCGTTCGTGGCCCTGCTCGGCCTGATCGCGCTCGCTGTCGGCCTGTTCGCGCCGGGGTATCACCGCCCGAGTGCGGGCTCGGCGTTCTACCTGTGTGCCTATAACCTGGCGCTGCTCGCCTCGCTCGGCGTGCTCGTGGCCGGCAACGCGGTCGTCTTCCTTGTCGCCTGGGAATCGATGACGATCTTCAGCTACCTGCTGATCTTGCGCTATCACCAGCGTCCTGGCGTGATGGCCGGCGGCTTCCTGTTCCTGGCGCTTGGCGAGGTAGGGTTCGCGCTCGTGGTGGCGGCTTTCGCCATTTTGTCGGTGAAGACAGGGACGCTCGACCTCGCGGTGATGGCAGCGCGCGGCCACGCGATCCCCGGCGCCTGGCGCAGCGCGGCGTTCGTGCTCGCGCTGATCGGGTTCGGTTTCAAGGCCGGGGTCGTCCCGCTGCATATCTGGCTGCCCGAGGCGCACCCGGTCGCGCCCGCGGACGGATCCGGCTTCCTGTCCGGGCTGATCATCAAGCTGGGCGTCTACGGGGTGATGCTGTTCGCCTTCCAGCTTCTCGCCGGGGGGCCGATGTGGTGGGGTGTCCTGACCACCCTGATCGGATGCGTGACCGCCACGATCGGAGTGCTCTACGCGGTCATCGAGCGGGACTTCAAGCGGCTCCTCGCTTTCCACAGCATCGAGAACATCGGGATCATCATGACCGCCGTCGGCGCGGCCATGATGTTCCGGTCCGGCCATCAGCCCGCCCTCAGCGCGTACTTGATGGTGGCGGCGATCTATCACGTGGTCAATCACGGCACCTACAAGACCCTGCTTTTCCTGGAGGCCGGGGTTGTCGAACATGTGACGGGAACCCGGGACCTGGACCGCTTGGGTGGCCTGGCGCGGCGGCTCCCGAAATCGTCGGTGATCACGCTCATCGGCACGCTCGGTATCGCGGGCCTGCCGCCGCTGAACGGCTTCGTCAGCGAGTGGCTGATATTCCAGGGGCTTTTCCAGGGATTCCGGATCCAGCCCCTGGCAGGGGTCGTGCTGGTCGTGGCCGGCGCGGCACTGGCCCTGTCCGGGGGACTCGCGGTCATGGCGTTCGCGCACGCGTACGGCATTGCCTTCCTGGGCATCCCGCGCAGCCGGGCCGCTGCCAATGCCCGGGAGGCGGGGCAGCCGGTGGCCGGTCCCGCGCTGCTCGCGATCGCCTGTGTCGCGCTCAGCGTGGGCGCCCCGGCGGTCCTGATCGCGCTGAGCCGGGTGGCCCAGGCGGTGACCGGCGTCCGGCTACGCCCGGACATGCTGATCGGAAACCTCACGATAATCCCGGCGCACCAGAACTTCGCCGCTTTCTCGCCCACCTACCTGGCCGTATTCATGGTCGCGGTATCGGCGGTCCCCGTGCTCATCTACCTGGCCAGCCGGTCTGGCGCACAGACACGGACGGTGCCGGTCTGGGACGGCGGCATGCTTAAGTTCAAGCCCGACATGCAATACACGGGCACCGCGTTCGCCAATCCCGTCCGGGTCACCTTCGGCCAGCTATACCAGCCGGAGTTCCATATCGAGCGCGCGTCTGATGACCCGGCGGGCCGATCCGGCCCGGTGAACTACGACTTCCGCGTGCTGCCGCTGTTCCAGCGCTACCTGTATGACCCGGTGGTGGCTGCCGTCAGGTGGCTGGCCAGATTCGTGCGGCCGCTTCAGTCCGGCGATGTCAACCTGTACCTGCTTTACATCTTCCTCGTGGTGGTGATCGCCTACGTGATCCACCTGATCGAAAGCTATTGACAGGCCGCTGGCTGGCAGCGGCGGGGCGTGACATGCTGGCTGGGTGGGCCCAGAGGAACTGAGCGGGCCGTACCTGGAGGCGATACGGCGGGGCTTGGAGTTCGCTCGCGGACTCGGCCAGCGCTGCGGTCCGGTGCATTTGCTCGTCGGCGTCTCCGAGGGCCTTGGGCCGGCCGCCGCGGC